>JBCQVD010000075.1:0-10613 GCA_047173405.1 Rikenellaceae bacterium | reverse complement strand
ATAGTTGCGATACATTTGCAATCGTAAAATAAAAAAAAATACATGAAGAATTTTATTACTCTAATTTTATTATCTGCTTTATCTGTTCAGGTGGGTATGTCGCAAAATTCGGCAAGCCAAATACAACAAAGAGATAGCTTAGATAAAAATCTCAACATCGAAGAGGTTGTCGTTACAGGAACCCGAAGTGCAAAGAGGCTCTCTGATAGCCCCGTGCTAACAACGGTCGTTCGTGAAATTGATATTGTTAAGTCGGGAAGCACAACGTTGAACCAGGTTCTGGAGGATAACATTCCAGGTATGTTGGTCGTAGATGCTGGTGCAATGGGTACAGATATATATATGAAAGGTCTTACGACCCAGTATATTTTGATCCTTGTGGATGGCGAGAGACTTGTGAGCGATGGACGAAATGGAAACGTAAACCTAGACCAGATCGACGCAAGTACTGTCCAGAGAATAGAGTATATAAACGGAGCAGCCTCATCACTATATGGTTCAAACGCGATGGGTGGTGTGATAAATATCATCACAAAAAATCCAACGAAGAAGATTGCCACAGGAGCTGAGTACTCGTATGAGGATACTGGTAAAAATAAGTACCGAGTAAATGTATCGAGCAGGCTTGAAAACTTTTCGATTGCTGCCAATGGATCGTATGGTGTTCAAGATTACTACCTCCCAGATGAGGGCGATTCAATCTCGGAGTATGACGAGATGAGTGGCGACATAAAATTGCAATACCACCCTAACGATAGGCTGAAAGTGTCAGGAACAGGACGTTACTACCAAATAGAGACCTATAACTCACCCACGAGTGTTGCTGTATACCACTATAAGGACTATGCAATCACAGGAGGTGGAGCGGTGAGTTACACTTCAAAAGATTATCGCAATACTATAGATGGTAGTGTTAGTTACAACACAAGTCGTCAATACTATATCATGGAGCAGTACAACAACTATAAGCAGCCAAATGATTTCAATGGTTACTTATCAGCTAAGGTGATAGATTCATACAAGGTGGATGATACGCTAGATCTTATGGCAGGAACGGAGTACAACAATGAAACTGCATCGTCGGCCGACAAGTTAGGTGATGGTGTGGCTAACAAGAGCAACTACGATTTAAATCTGTTTGCACAGGCGGATTGGGATATCTCGAAGGATTTCAACGCTATATTAGGTATGCGATACACTAAAAACCAGATGTTTGGTAGCTCTTTTGATCCTAAACTCTCGTTGATGTACAAACACAATAAGTTTACATATAGAGGAGGTATCGGTACTGCGTATAAAGCACCAAGTCTTAAAGAGTTGTATTATGAGTTTCAACACACTGGTGGAGGTGCTGCTGTGTTCTACATCTCAGGAAACCCAGACCTAGTGGCTGAAAAAGGATTCTTCTCTTCGCTATCTACGGAGTACACAGACAAGGATTTGAATATCTCGACATCAATTTACTATAATAATATCCGCAATAAGATCAATATGGTTGATGTCTATGATGAGGATAATGATGGGTATTCAGATCAAACATACGAGAATGTCGATCGCGCAATAATCAAGGGTATTGATATCAGTGCACGTTACACACTACTTAAGCAGTTTGTCCTAGCTTGTAACTATACTCTTAACTACTCAGATGACGAGAACGGAGACCCAATATCTGGAACATCTCGCCATTATAGCACAATGTCGGCAACATGGAATGGCAATATCAAAAACGAGAAATTCTCATTGCAGCTATCTGGACGCGTATCATCGCCTCGTTATAGCTATGATTCAAATTACGACCTTGTATCGACCGAGAGTTTCTCTATCTGGAAAGCGACACTCGTAAAGCCAATCACAATCAATAATCATCACATTGAGATTACAGCCAAGGTTGATAACATGTTCGACTTTACACATGATTACTATACAACCGTTGGTCGTCAGTACCTTTTTGGAATAAGATATAAATTTAACTAACTAGATTAAGATGAAAAGATTTTTTAAGATAGCCATTGTTGTTTTTGCAGCACACATAATTGGTTCTTGTTCTAAGATTGATCCAGATGATATCCTAGGATCGGTAGAGATGGAGGGTATGTTTGATGTTACGAGCTATACCGAGTGGCACTACTTTGCTATTGTCAATGGAGCTTTAGTCGAGGTGATGACCTACGAAGATGATGAGGTTATTACAGAGAATGTCCCTAGTACTGATATGTATGGAGATGATATTATCTCTACTCAGTACGATCGCTCAACGCCCGACGAGGTAAAGAATAACGCTGATTGGTTGTTTGCCGTGTGTCGCTACGAGGTGAGAACCAATAGCGGCGAGAGTAGTAATAATAACGGAGGTCTTTACACCTTTGAAAACGGAGAGTTATATGACGATGTAGACGCACTCCCCTCTGCGGCGACTTTCGAGGCTGATTACTATGGTGGAGGCACTCAAATGACAGGTGAGATAATCTACAAACCACTCTCAACAGCAAAGGTTGCAGATTTCGCGGTTGATTCGGACGGTAACACTATTATGCCGCCATCGTATGTTAAATCAGCGCTCTACGCAGTTCGTTCAGGTGATGGCAATACAGTATATGCCCTAGACTTTGCAAGTTACCAAAACCCAGCTAATGGATATACTGGTTATGCAACAATTCAAGTAAAAGAGATAACAATAGAATAATTACAAACAAAAAATTTAAGACGATGAAAAAATTCATGAAGTATGCGGCAATGATCGCAATGGCACTATGTGCAACACAGATGACAAGCTGTAGCAGCAGCGATGATGATGGACCAGCAGTAGATCCAGAGTTCTTATATACATACGACGAGGGTCTATGTGTCACTACAAGTAGCGGTCCTACTGCTATCAGCGATGTTACAGTGACTTACTACGAGGAGAACGAGACTCTTGTTGTTGACGGATTCACATTTGCTCCAGCGATGGGTGCTATCTTAGGTGTAATGTATATATCTGATGTTACTGCTACTGAGGATGCTAGCGGTCTAATTACCTTTACTATCGCAAATGGCGCTGAGATTACAACAAACTACGGTACTGTAGACGAGCTATTCGGCGAGGTTATTGATGATAAAATCAATCTCTCATTCAATGTTGTTAGCGGTATGTCGACTCTAACTAATTATCCTGCTACCTTCAATGGTGATATTACAATCAAGAGCGGTAGCTACGTTGAGGTTGTAGAGTAATTCTCTTAACAGACAATATTTATGAAAATAAAGAAAAATTATATTTTCTCTATCTTTGCAGTGGTAGCATTAGCTATCACTGCATTGTTGTACAATATGTATATCTCCCCAACACGTATTGCTACAATCAACTACCCCGACTTTATGGTCGAAAAGTTGGTACGTTCTAACGACAACTCATTTGTTAAAATTGATGCTGTTACATTAGACAAGATAGAGAAAATAAATAGCTATGACATTGTGCTGGTTCGCATCCACGGACTCAGCATGGGGCAGCGCGAAAAGGATGCTCTCACTGCCGCTATTGGCAAGGGGGTAACTATTATCGCAAGTGATGCTGAGGATGAAAAGATTAATTCGTTGTATGGTCGCGAACTAGAGTATATAAGTACGCTCTTAGAGAATGGCTCTGTGAAAAATTACCGCAGCATGTTTAACTACCTACGTAAAAATGTAGATAGAAAAAAGTTCTTTAACAGTAGCTACGACGAGCCTCTATATGTGCCCAACGACTACTTCTTTCACCTTGGAGAGGATGAGTTTTTTGCCACTTTTGAGGAGTACGACGCGCACTACCGCCAAAAGGGACTCTACAAGGATGGAGCACCTCGCGTAGCACTACTAATGGGCAACATCAACTTGCAAAACTCTAACGAGGAGCACATCGCAGCGCTTATCACAACACTAGAGTCTAAGGGGTTGAATGTATATCCAATAAGTTCATTTGGAGAGGCTAAACTTGGAATGATTGAGGCTGTAAAGCCTAATGTAATCATCAACAACCCTCACGGACGACTCGTAATGGGAAATGCTAAAGGGGGCGAGGAGTTACTCAAAAAACTCAATGTACCGATTCTCTCACCTATCACAATCAGCCAATCTTACGACTCATGGATGGAGGATAAGCAGGGAATGGCTGGTGGAGGTATGACCTCAATGTCGGTGGTTCTGCCAGAGCTTGATGGTGCGATTATGCCCTTTGCTATCTCGGCTCAGTTCGAGCGTGATGGACGTATGATCTTCGACTCTATACCTGGTCGAAACAACCGTTTTTGCAACTACGTAAATAACTTCGCTAAGCTCCAGACTAAAGATAACGCTGAGAAAAAAGTCGCTATCTACTACTACAAAGGAGTAGGTAAAGGCACAATCAACGCCGAGAGTATTGAGGGGGTGGAGTCACTCTACAACACTCTCAAAGGGCTTAAGTCCGCTGGTTACAATGTTGATGGACTACCATCAAATGTTAAGCAGTTTGAGGCTATGGTTCAAACTCAAGGTTCGGTGCTTGGAGCCTATGCGCTCGGTGCATATGACGAGTTTTTGAAGAACGGTAACCCTGCGCTTGTCTCTACAACGCAGTTCGAGCAGTGGAGCGATGGATGGATCTCGGATAAGCTAAAGAGCGACATGAAGCGTCAGTATGGCGATGCTCCAGGTGAGTACATGAGCGTTGAGAAGGATGGAGAGAGCTTTATCGCTGTGGCGAGGATTGAGTTCGGAAATGTTGCTATCCTCCCTCAGCCGCTACCTAGCGTGGGCGAGGATGTGAATAAGATCATCCACGGAGTAGCGGGTGCACCAACATACCCATACGTCGCATCTTATATGTGGACTCGCAATGCGTTCAAGGCGGATGCTATGATCCACTTTGGAACACACGGTAGTTTGGAGTTTATCCCTGGTAAGCAGATGGCTCTTTCGAGCGATGATTGGAGCGATCTATTATTGGGCGACATGCCTCACTTCTACATCTACACAGTGAACAATATTGGCGAAGGTATCATCGCAAAGCGACGTGGTTACGCAACACTCGTAAGCCATCTCACATCTCCATTTATGGAGGGTGATCTATACGATGAGTTCTCGGATATTGATGAGGCGTTGAGTAAGGTTACACACCTTGAAGATGGCGCGCTAAAGCAGCGATACATTAAAGATATCGAGGCGTGGGCGAAGGAGTTGAATATATACTCTTCGCTAGGGATTGACCCTTCGGAGCCGTTAAATGATGAGAGTCTCGAGAAGATACATTGCTACATTGAGGAGATTGAACACTCTAAGGTGCGCGATGGACTATACACGCTAGGCGAGGCATATACGGAGGAGAATCTTCTCAATACAGCACGTCTTATGAGTGTCGACCCGATTAAGTATGCTTTGGCTAACCTCGATGTTGCGCATGGCGTAATTGATGATAGCAAACTCGACAATGTAGCTTATCTATCAAGTAGATACAACACTCGAGTAGATCGTATAATTAGTCGAGTATTTAGAGGTGAAGATCCAACAAAGATATTTAATTCTCTAGTTAAAGCGGAGGATTTGGAGCTTTACAATGCAAAGATCGGAGCTGATAAGGCTCGTACGCAGCGTATGATGTCGATGATGTCGGCGGCGATGGCAAAGAGCGAGGCAGAGAAACCAAAGTTCCTAGATGCTGAGGGTCATGTGATACTAAACGACTCTCAGACAATTACCGACGAGGAGATTGAGGCTATTATCGAACAGCTCAAGCAAAGCGAGAGTGGAGCGATGATTCAAGCGGCATTAGCTATGCATGGCAAGGGTATGATTCGCAAGATTGCGGAGAAGCATGGCAAGGATAAGGTTGTAGAGATCATCTCGAAGGGTCGTCCTCAAGGTGGACAACACCCAGGTGGTGAGGAGACTAAAAAAGCTCCATCGATGATGGATAGGATGGCTTCCGCTAATTCGATGGCAGAGAAGAGTGAGCAGACAAATAGCGAGGTTATAATCACAGCTGTTGGCGACCTAAAGATTGCTATTGAGAGTATTACCTCAACAAAGGAGAACCTCAAGAACTCTACACGTTACGAGTTAGAGTCGCTGCTTGATGCACTTAGCGGTGGTTATATTGAGCCTAGCACCGCAGGTGACCCGATTGTGAATCCTAAGTCGGTACCTACGGGGCGTAACTTCTACGGTATCAACCCCGAAACCACCCCTACAAAACAGGCGTGGAGTGTAGGAAAGGCACTTGCTGAGAATCTTCTAGCTGCCGAGATGGAGGCAAAAGGCAAATACCCCGAAAAGGTAAGCTTCACACTTTGGTCATCTAGCTTTATAACTAGCGAGGGCTCGACAGTGGCGCAGATTCTATATCTTCTTGGCGTTGAACCTATGCGTGATGGCTTTGGGTATATTCGCTCATTGCGACTTATTCCCTCATCGGAGCTTAAGCGCCCACGTATTGATGTTGTTGTTCAGACCTCTGGACAGCTGCGCGATATCGCAGCGTCGCGCCTAGAGCTTATCAATCGCGCGATTGAGATGGCAGCAAACGATACTGAGGGTGGAGCCGAGAACTTTGTTAGCAAGGGACTTCACGATGCTGAGAAGCTACTTCTGGAGAGAGGCTTTTCGCCTGTTGATGCACGCAAATATGCAAAGCAGAGAGTCTTTGGAGGTGTCAATGGCAACTATGGAGCAGGTATTATGGGGCTCGTTGAGAGTGGTGATAAATGGGAAGACCGTAGCCAAATAGCCGAGCAGTATATCAACAACATGGGTGCTATCTATGGCGCAAATGGTGATGCAGAACTATGGGGCGATATGCGCGAAGGAGTCTTTGAGGCAGCGCTGTTGAATACATCTGTTGTTGTTCAACCACGTTCAAGCAATATGTGGGGTGCACTGAGCCTCGACCATGTCTATGAGTTTATGGGCGGACTATCTGTCGCTGTTGAGCATGTCACGGGTGAAGATCCAACGGCTTATTTCAACGACTACCGCAATAGTAGCCGCGCTAAGGTACAACCTCTTAAAGAGGCGATAGGCGTGGAGACAGCCTCTACCCTATTTAACCCTAAGTATATCCGCGAGATGACCAAAGGCAGCGCAAGCGCTATGTCGAGCTTTGCTGAGGCGTTTAACAACACTTATGGTTGGAACTCAATGAAGCCATCTGCAATAGATGACCATATTTGGAATGAGTACTACGAGGTGTACGTTAAGGATAAGCACAATCTCGATCTTAAAAAGAGTTTTGAGCAGAAGAACCCTTACGCTCTTCAAGATATGACCGCGATAATGTTGGAGACTGCACGCAAGGGGATGTGGGAAGCTACCGATGCCCAACTCAAGGATATCGCCGAGCTACACACTGAGATGGTGCAAAAGCATAGCGCTGCTTGTAGCGGTTTTGTCTGTAACAATGCCAAACTTCGTGAGTTTATATCTCAGAAGGTATCGCCTCAGAGTGCGGAACTTTACAACGAAAAGATCAATGAGGCTCGCGAGGTTAAGTTAGATGAGCAGCAGAGTGAAAAGAGTGTTGTCCTCAAAAAAGAGGAGCAACAAAATGCAGAGAACCAACAAGCAAAGAGAGAGGAGTCAAGTAACAACTCAACAATTATTTTTGTTGTTATTGGTGTGCTGTTACTACTCTTCGGATGGCTTGTTATTAAACGCAGAGGAGCAAACTAATGGAGCTACTGATTCAAATAATATTTATCCTTACGGTTCTTAAGTTCTCGCTTAAGGCAGCAATACATGATAAGTATTGGATTATTGCTCTCTACGCTCTAGGAGCAGCCGTTTTGGCGATGGCTCTCTACCCTTTTGTGGTAGAGATGCCTGCCAATGCAGCTTCGCAACTACTCAAAGATCGCAACTTAGTGACCGACATGGCTGTGATAATAACTGCCGAAACACTACTCGAAATCACCATCGCGATCATTATGCTTAAGGGCGAAAAAAGCGGCAAAATAGTGAGTGTTTTAAAGTATATCCCTGGCGTAATAATCTTTGCTGCCGTAGCCTATTTTGAGCTTATGTTCTTTAGGTGGCGAGTCGGTGCAGATTTTATGCAGAGTGCAATACTATACTCTGTCCTTACCTTTGCTGCGATTCTTATACTATGCGCCATGTTGCGCTTTATAGCTCCAAACTCAGAGATGAGACTTGAGCTAAAGATGCTCTTTAACTTCTCCATCTTCGCAATAGCAATGTTGGTTAACTCGATGGTTGCGGAGTATAACCTCTCGAATAATCAGAGTGTTATCGAGTGGAAAGCGATGGCAGCGATACTTATTATTGGAGCCATAGTTATTATAATTGGGTTCTTCACAAACGAAAAAATAAAACAAATTTTTAAACGATGGATTTTATAACAAACACGCTATACTGGCTATCCACAGGACTTCTTGTCCCTGTCACAATCCTACTTCTATTCTTCTTTGCTCGCTCGCTATTTATTGTCGGTGGCTTCTACAAGGAGAATCTTAATCGCTCAAAATTTAACAAAACGCTACACAAGGATATAGAGGTCAAAAGCGTATGCGTAATTCTCGAAGAGTTCAAAAGTTCGGCGGTATCAAAAAGCAACCTCTCGACCTACCTAGAGCGCATCAAGAGCCACCAAAAGAGTAAAAATATGCTCGACAAGATCTTGGGTGACTACGAAGTAGAGGCTGATCGCGAACTAGGAGCCTCGAAGTTACTCGTGAAGATCGGACCTATGCTAGGACTTATGGGCACACTCATTCCAATGGGACCTGCGCTTGTAGGTTTGGCGACTGGCGATGTAGCATCTATGGCGAGCAATATGCAGGTCGCTTTCGCCACCACAGTCGTTGGTATCATCATTGGCGCTGTGGGTTTTGTCACCCTTCAAGTTAAACAACGCTGGGTCATAGAGGATCTTAACGCCCTAGATTATATTGTTGAATCGCTAAAGGAGGAGTAAGAATGGCACGAAAAAGAAGACTCCTTAACGCTGGCGATGATAACGATCCGCTATCAGTTTTGACAAACCTCTTTGATGTGGCGATGGTCTTTGCCGTAGCCCTGATGGTTGCGCTCGTAACACGCTTCAGCATGACAGAGATGTTCTCGCAAGAAGATTTCACGATTGTTAAAAATCCAGCCAGTGAGCAGATGGAGATAATAACAAAGAAGGGTGAAAAGATCGAGAAATACACCCCTTCGGAGGATCAAAACAGCGACGGTAAGTCACGCGGCAGACGCGTTGGTACAGCCTATCAACTAGACAATGGTGAGATAATATATCTCCCAGAATAGTATAAAAGCCATAATAGTTTCGAGCTATTATGGCTTTTAAATATTATTTATTTGACGAGGGGTTGTATTTCGCCCCAAGCAGTATAAATCCTAGTAGGCGACTCTGACGAATGATGTGACCAACAAAGATACAAGTGGCAATAACCGCGATTGAGAGGATAGAGAGTAGAATCAACTCGATAAATCCATTTTCAGCAAGATAAGGGTTGAGAAATGACAGACTTATTGATGCCATTACAAAGTAATGTAACACATAGACGTCCAGTGTTTTTGTTCCTATGTATGCAAGCTTATCCATTATGTAACTGCTCTTGGGGAGTACTGAGAAGAATATATAACCAACTATAATAATGCCAGATATGCCGAATAAATCCATAACAAAACGATTCTCTTTGTATGTTATTATAGCAAAGGAACAGTATAAAGCTATAAATGATAAGAGAGCAATGGTAAATAAACGTTGATTATTAAATATAGCATTACGAAGATTATATTTACTAGTTAGTAAACCAAAAAACAGAGGCACTGAGTGCGCTGCTATAAGCCTCAAAGAGGTGATATCCAATGTAAGATATTCTACTTCGTTCGATGGAATAGTAAATTTAATTACGTAAATGATACCTAAAAGCATTATGCATACACCTGCCGCTAATAACACATCTAGAATTATTCTTTTTTTACAGAATTTATCCGATATTATATTGAAGAAGAAAACTATAATCGATAATATAAATAGCACATATAGATACCAATAATTAAGTTTCGTGTTACTGGTTACAAATTGCACAAAATCAGCTTTTTCAATAAAGTAAACATATATTAACCCTACTGAAAAAAAAGGGAGCATCAGATGACAGAATTTGTTTGCAAGATAAGAAGGAAATTCTGATATTGGGAGAGCTGCCTTTTTTAGAACAAATCCTGAAAGAAAGAAAAAAAGAGGCATCCTCACTCTCGCTAGCATTACTATTATTTCATTCATCGATTCAATATTTCCCAATCCAAATGAAAAAATGTGTATATGAAACATCACAACTAAAAAAATACTTAAGCCTTTTAATTGATCAATTTCTATAATTCGTTCTGTTCTGTTCTGTTCTGTTCTGTTCTGTTCTGTTCTGTTCTGTTCTGTTCATAACACAAAGATACAAAATTATATTAAAAAAACCTAAAAAAGCATAATTAAATTGGGTCGCCAGATAAAATAAGGAGATTAAAAAAGCACTGCAAAAAACATATTTGCAGTGCTTTGCGTTGTTTTACCGCTACGCTTGGCGGAGAGAGGTCGGTGAACCAATCTCACGTAAAGTCTTTAAGCCGAGTAAGTTACAACTTGCAGTATTTTTCTCTGTAAC
>JBCQVD010000074.1:0-10897 GCA_047173405.1 Rikenellaceae bacterium | reverse complement strand
ACCTTGAACCCTGCCAGATCCCTTGCGTGGGGTGCTCCTCGAGGAACTTAACCATCTCCTTTTGGTAAAACTTACCCGTCTGCCAGATCACCTGCATTGGGGATGCCGCGCCATTGAGAGAGAGGATGTAGCTCTTCATCATCTCGTTGAGCGTACGTGTTCCTAGAGAGCCACCAACAACAAGCACTACGGGGCGCTGCGCATCAAAATTGAAGTGCTTGCGAGCCTCGTCGCGCATTAAGCGTGCCTTGGTGAAGTCGCCACGCAGAGGGTTGCCCGTGTGGACGATTTTATCATGAGCGAAGAAGCGCTCCATATTGTCGTATGCAACACATACTCTCTTAGCTCGTCGTCCGAGGATCTTATTTGTTAGCCCTGCGAACGAGTTTTGTTCCTGTATGATTGTCGGCACACCGCTGTGCTGTGCAGCCCATAGTATTGGCGCTGAGGCGTAACCTCCAAAGCCAACCACCACGTCGGCATTGAACTCTTTGATTATACGCTTTGCGCGTGTTATGCTCTTGAGAAGTTTAAATGGAACTTCGATATTATGCCAATCAAAGCGACGTTGTATTCCTGCTATTGGTAGAGAGGTTATCTTGTAACCTAAGGCGGGGACCTTCTCCATCTCCATGCGTCCTTCGGCACCCACAAAGAGAATCTCGATATCATCTCTGTATCGTCTTATAAGCTCTTCGGCAACGGCAACAGCGGGGTAGATGTGTCCTCCTGTACCTCCTCCTGATAGTATTATCTTTTTCATTGGTCGTAGTTATTATCGTCCCCAGCTATCTCTATCGAGTGCCCGATAGTTAATGGCTTCGGATATGTGTGTTGTTGTAATGTTCTCCTCACCCGCGAGGTCAGCTATTGTGCGAGCCACCTTGATTATGCGGTCATAGGCGCGTGCCGACAGGTGTAGCCGCTCCATAGCACTCTCCAGCAGAGTGGCTGCCGAAGCCTCTAGTTTTGCAAAGTCGCGCAGCATGCGGCTATTCATCATCGAGTTAGTGTGCACCCCCTCGAATGAGGCGAAACGTTTCGATTGTATCTCGCGTGCTGCCATCACCCTCTGGTGGATTGCGCTGCTCGGCTCGGTGGGTTTATTGTTTGCGATCTCGGCGATTGATAGAGGCGTCACCTCAATATGTAGGTCAATGCGGTCGAGCAGAGGTCCTGAGATGCGGTTGAGGTAGCGATGCACGGCACCTGCGGAGCAGCTACACTCCTTTTGTGGATGGTTGTAGTATCCGCAAGGGCAAGGGTTCATAGAGGCTATGAGGGTGAAGTTAGCGGGGTACTCCACCGAGTACTTAGCCCTCGATATAGTTATGCGCTTCTCCTCAAGGGGTTGCCTTAACACCTCCAATACGTTGCGCCCGAACTCGGGTAGCTCATCGAGAAAGAGTATTCCGTTGTTGGCGAGCGACACCTCGCCAGGTTGTGGCGATTGCCCACCACCAATAAGTGCCACTTGTGAAGCTAGGTGGTGTGGTGCGCGGAAAGGACGACTGCGCATGAGCGACTCTTGAACCCCGAGCTTCCCCGCTACGGAGTGTATCTTCGTTGTCTCTAGCGCCTCATCCATTGTCATAGGGGGGAGAATCGAGGGTAGACGTCGCGCAAGCATCGTCTTGCCTGACCCTGGGGCACCGATCATAATCACGTTGTGCCCTCCCGCAGCCGAGATCTCGAGCGCACGCTTAACGTGTGCTTGACCCTTGACGTCGGCAAAATCTTCGGTGTAGGGGGACTCCTCAGCAGTGGTTGTTGCTGCGTCGTAGCTTGTGGGTTCTATTTCGATGTCGTCATTGAGCCAATCGTTTACCTCTCTGAGGTTGCTAACTCCTAAGACCTCTATGCCCTCAACGACTGCCGCCTCCTGTGCATTTCCAGCGGGGAGGACGATATACTTAAGACCACATCGGCGAGCCTCAACAGATAGAGGTAGCGCCCCTTTGATGGCGCTAATGGAGCCATCGAGTGAAAGCTCGCCCATAAACATCGTCTGTTCGAGTTTTGTGGTCGCGACCTGTGCTGTGGCGGCTAGTATGCCTACGGCTATTGATAGGTCATACCCAGAGCCTTCTTTGCGCAGGTTGGCGGGGGCTAGGTTGACAACTATCTTCTTGGCGGTGAAGCGGAATTGTGAGTTTTCGAATGCTGCACGTATGCGCTCCTGCGACTCCTTGACTGCGTTGTCGGGTAGCCCGACAAGCCACAACCCTAGTCCGCCACTAGCGAGGTTGACCTCAACGGTCACCCTAACAGCGTCAATGCCGATAATCGCTCCTGCGTAGCTTTTAACAAACATATTGGGTTGTTTTTAGTGGTTAAAATGGCGCCTCGTCGCTATTTATGGCGGGAGGAGTAATATTAAATTCGTTGCTCTGGAGTGGTGTTGGAGCGATATCAAACTCACTATTCGACGAGCTAGCGATGGAGTCGTAGGCTTGTTCGTTGCCATTTCCACCCTGCATGGGCGCAAGGCTCACCTCGTCAATATCAGCAAAACGGGCCTGCTCCTTGATAAAGCGTAGAGATATATCACACACCTCACCATTACGGTGCTTGGCGAGGATAATCTCCGCCATGCCCGCCGTGGGTAGCCCCTCTTCGGTCTGGTTGATGCCGTAGTACTCGGGGCGGTGGATGAAGGCTACAATATCGGCATCCTGCTCAATGGCGCCCGACTCACGGAGGTCTGAGAGTTGAGGTTTCTTCGATCCGCCTCGCATCTCGGTGGCACGACTAAGCTGCGAAAGAGCTATAATAGGGACATTAAGTTCCTTGGCGATAGCCTTGAGCGTACGCGAGATAAAGGCAACCTCCTGCTCGCGGTTACCGCGCGAATCACCCGCTCCCGTCATAAGCTGCAAGTAGTCGATAATGATTATCTTTATGTCGTGGTGTATCTTTAAGCGTCGCGCCTTGCTTCTAAACTCGAAGATCGAGAGCGCTGGCGTATCGTCGATATAAAGCGGAGCTGTGGCGAGTGGCTTTGTCGCCGACTCAAGGTGTCGCCACTGGTCGTTGGAGAGGTCTCCCATCTTGATTTTAGTTGATGGGATACCCGTCTCGGAGACAATTAGACGCATCATAAGCTGTACGGACGACATCTCCAGCGAGAAGAAAGCCACCCCTTGCTCATACTCGAGAGCCATATTGCGCGCCATGGTGAGCACGAAGGCGGTCTTACCCATCGAGGGGCGTGCCGCGACAATCACAAGGTCGGAGGGTTGCCAACCCAGAGTCTTACGATCTATGGATGTGAACCCTGAGGGTACGCCGCTAAATGAGTTTTTGTTCTTGGCAGCCGCCTCAATCTGTGCGAGCGCTTGGGCTAGAATATCGCGTGACGACTGTACCGAGCGTTTGACGTGTCCCTCGGCAACCTTGAAGATCTCACCCTCGGCATAACCTATGAGTTCGGTGACATCGACAGACTCATCGTACGATCGTTTCTGAATCTCGGAGGCGGAGCGTATAAGCTCGCGCTGCACATACTTCTGCGCTATGATCTTGGCGTGAAACTCCACATTAGCTGCGGAGTCGACACGTTGAGTTAGCTGCGCGAGGTAGCTCGCGCCTCCCACCTTGGAGAGCTGCTTCTCAACACGCAAACGCTCACTTACGGTAAAGAGGTCGATGGGTTTAAGCTCCATCGAAAGAGACTCAATGGCTTTGTATATTGTGCTGTGCGCCTCGGAGTAGAAGGTCTCGGGTGTGATATACTCTTGAACAGCTATGACGCTATCTTTTTCGAGCATCAAAGCACCGAGCACAGCCTCCTCTAGCTCAACAGCTTGAGGTGGGATGACCCCTACATTGTCGGTGATATTTTGGTATGCTTCCTGATTCTTTTTTGAAGGAGAGAAATCTTTTGCCATAAGTCGAATTGTTTCAATCTCCAAAAATATATATTATTTTGCAATAATCATAATTTAATGATTTATTATCTGATAAAATTATAGGACTCTCTTCGGCGAGCTGTTTAGTGTTAAATGTTTAGTGTTAAATATTGAGAAACTAAACGCTAAACATTAAATACTTAACACTAATCACTGATAGTAATATTGAAGCCGTAGCTTCTATCTATGGTAGCGAGGGTTGCGATTGAGATTTTAACCTCTTTAACGCTCTCGAATAGAGCTTCGGCACAAGCGAGTGTTGTTGCGCCCGTAGTGCAGACATCGTCAATGAGTAGGATGTGTTTACCTTCGAGTTTATGAGCACTCTTAATTGCAAACATCCCCTCCATGTTGAGCCATCTATCTTTGTGGCTACTCTCAACTTGGGATGTTATGTGGTGGCGACGCAACAGGTGTGACCTATCAACCTTAACGCCAAGGGTTCGAGCAACGCCTTGAGCTATAAAATCAGATTGGTTGTAGCCTCGTTTGATATGACGCAGAGGGTGTAGAGGGATCGGTATTATCACCTCTACGGTGTTGTATAGTTTGGAACTCTTTAGCTCCATACCGAACCATCGCCCTAGGTCGTAGCCGTGGCGCCACCTACCTCGATACTTAAGGTTGTGGATCATGTTTTGCCAGTTAGAGCCTTTTCTAATGTAGAACATCGCGCACGCCTGCTCTATGCGTGGCGCCATCGAACGCAGGTGTTGAGCTAAGGCGTTGTTGGCATTGAGCCAGTAGGCTGTAAGCGGAGCGTCGCTACGACACTCGGTGCAGATGAAGTTCTGCCCATCATCAAGGGGTGCTGCGCAGCAGTGGCAGCACGGGGTGTAGAGCACCGAGGCAATATCGTAGAGTATATCACTGAGCGTCAACATCTATGGTTAGTTTTATGTTTCTGTGCTCCCTCTGCCAGCTCTCTATGGCGGTGGTTAACTGCTTTTTTGCACTTTTACTTGAGGCTCCAATCTCGATCTTAAGGATAAAGATAATGATCCACTCCGAAGCTATACGATCCACGGGCGGAGGTGTAGGTCCTTGTAGTCTACTCCCGAAGATGGGGCGTAGTAGGGCGCTGAGTGCATTGGCGCTGTTGTACAACCTATTTTGGTCGCTATGGCGAAGTGTGATGCGTATTATGCGTGAGTAGGGTGGGTAGAAGAAAACTCTCCTCTCGGCGAGCAGACTCTTAGCCATTGACTCGTAGTCCGCATCGCGCACGTAGCGAAGTATTCGGTGGTTGGGTTGAGCGCTCTGTATTATCACCTCGCCCTGCTGCTTGCGGCGCCCCGCGCGTCCCGCCACCTGTGTGAGCAGTTGAAAAGCGCGCTCCTCGGCTCTAAAGTCGGGGCTGTTGAGTAGGTTGTCGGCATTAAGTGCTCCGACAAGGGTCACCCCCTCAAAGTCAAAACCCTTGCTGATCATCTGTGTGCCGACGAGGATATTGGTATGGTTGTGCTTGAACTCGTCGACAATACTCTTCATTGCGCTCTGCGAGGTGACGCTATCGCGGTCGAGCCGCCCAACGCGTGCGTTGTCGACAATATCGCTCAACTGCTCCTCGATCTTTTCGGTCCCAAAGCCCATCGCTTCGAGCCTCGGTTGTTGACACTCGGGGCATAGTGATGGATGCTCTATCGAGTAACCACAGTAGTGGCAGATGAGTCGGTGGCTATTTTTGTGTAGCGTGAGTGATACGTTACAGTGGGGGCAGCGAGCGCTCCAACCGCACTCTGTGCACTCGATGTATGGCGAGAAACCTCGTCTATTTTGAAAGAGGATGCTCTGCTCACCAACCTCGATACGTCTCTTTATGGCGTCGAGTAGCTCTTTGTTGAAGTGCCCTTTGCGCTCGCCTCGTTTGGCGGATCGTAGCGTGTCACTAATAGTGATTGTGGGGGGTGTAGAGTCACCGTAACGCTCCATAAGCTCCACGACGCCGTACTTGCCGCTCTGGCTGTTAGCCCAGCTCTCGAGTGACGGCGTGGCGCTGCCGAGTAGTGTGTTAGCCCCAAAAATAGTAGCTATCATCACCGCAGCATCGCGAGCATGGTAGCGCGGTGCGGGGTCGCTCTGCTTGTAGCTGGAGTCATGCTCCTCGTCGACGATGATAAGTTGTAGGTTGTTGAGAGGTAGGAATATAGCCGATCTCACGCCCACCACTACATTGCCCCCTTGGGAGCTTCGTAGGCGCATGTAGCTCTCGCTGCGCTTGCGTGTGGAGAGCTTCGAGTGGTAGCATATAACGCGCGCGCCAAAGACCCGCTCGACCCTCTCCATAAGTTGTGCGGAGAGGGCTATCTCGGGGAGTAGAAGCAGTGCATCGCCACCCTTTTTTATGCACTCGGTGATGAGGTGCAGGTAGATCTCGGTCTTGCCCGAGCCAGTGATGCCATGCAGCAGAGTCGTGCGTTTTGTCGCCCAGCAGGTGGTGATCTGATCTCTCACCCGCTCCTGAAGAGGCGAAAGTGTGGGGAGTGTGAAGCTCTCAGTGCGAAGCTCCTCGAGGTAGAAAACGCGCTCTTCGAGGGTTACTTGTCCTCGTTTTACCAGCGTGTGGAGGTGTGTCATCTCGCACTCAACGAGTCGTCGGGGTACTCTGCCCAGGAGACTGTTCAGCGTGCGTATCTGCTCAATAACCTCGCGCAGCCTCTTCGCGCGCGAGGGTAGCTCCTCCGCGTTTGGTGTGGGCGTTATGTATAGCTCCTTGCGTGGAGCATACTCCACGTCGCTGAACTCCGCCTCGCTCTTGGCGCTGGGTTTGATAAGCGATGGAAGCGCCATGCGCATAACATCGCCGAGGGTACACATATAGTAACTCGCCACCCACTCCCAAAATGTGATCTGTCGCTGGGAGAGCAGCGCAAAGGGGTAGAGCCTCTTGATTATTGGACGCACGCGCTTGACGCTGGGAGGGTTGTTGTGTAGCCTCCAAACGATACCAGTGTAGATGTTGTTGCCTTGACTCTTAGCCCCTAGCTCTACCGCCACAGCATCGCCCACGCTGAGAGACTCCACATTACCTGCTGCGTAGGTGTAGAGTCTCTGTTGGGTGATGGGGAGTACTATGTCGGCAAATTTATACATTGGATAGTGTTTTGTTGGTGTAGAGGCACCCTTGGTAAGTGCCCCGCTCGGTGAGTCGCTTGTCGAGCTTCTGGAGTAGTGTTTCGTTGCGTGTGAAGTCCCAGTTGCGCCCATGGTGGTAGCGTGGTGGAGCCTCCGAAGCGAAGCGCTCAACGACAATATCGGGTCGAAGTTTTTCGAGCAGGTCGACAAAGAGTTCGATATACTCATCCACCTCCCAGAATGGGAAACTGTCGGGGTTGAGGTCATACTCGCTCTGCATCGTTGTACCCTTGAATACCTGTAATTGGTGGAACTTAATTGTCGAAAGCGGCAGGGTGTTGATTGTCTCTATCTGCGAGTGTAGCATCTCGACGCTCTCGCCTGGCAGCCCGATGATAAAATGGGCGCCAGTATGTATGCCTCGCTGTGCACTCTGTTCAATCGCCCAGCGTGCCACTTCGAAGTTATGCCCTCTGTTGATCCTCTCGAGCGAGGTATCGAACGTCGACTCTACGCCATACTCAATAGCTATGTAGTAGTCTTTTGATAGCTCCGCTAGATAATCGAGCTTCTCGGTGTCAACACAGTCGGGGCGGGTGCCTATTATTAGCCCCACAACAAGCGGGTTGTCAAGCGCCTCAGAGTAGCGTTTACGTAGTACTTCGATTGATGCGTAAGTGTTGCTAAAAGATTGAAAATAAGCGAGGTACTTAGAGGCGTCGCGGTACCTGCGTAGGTGAAACTCTATCCCCTCGTTGATCTGTTGGGTGATGCTCTTTGTCGCTACACAGTACGATGGAGTGAACGCTTCGTTGATGCAGAAACTACACCCATTCCAGCCCACCTTGCCATCGCGGTTGGGGCATGTGAAGCCACCATTAATAGCTACCTTTTGGACGCGTTCGCCCATCACTCGCTTGAAATAGTTGGAGTAAGAGTTAAACCTGCGCCCTCCAAATGCCTCGGGTAGAGTCTCAGAGTTAATAAGTTGTGAATATCTTTTATCCTCCACGTCCACTAGTTGTTGTTATTTATTATACCTTTGACACAAAGGTACCTAAAACCTGCATAGTTACAAAATAAATATAGAAGAAATGGATGGTAATGGATCAAAACCTCTCTCTGAGAGTATCGACCTTGAGATTGAGGACTCAGTAGCTGAGGGTCGTTATGCAAACCTTGCTATTATATCACACTCTACATCGGAGTTTATCGTTGACTTCGCGGTACACCTGCCTGGGCTTGCTAAGTCGAAGGTGCACAGCCGCGTAATACTAACTCCTGAGCACGCCAAGCGCCTGCTCTACTCACTCAAAGAGAATATTACACGCTATGAAATGAATCATGGTTCAATCGAGATCCAGCGCGAGCAGACAGCGCCTCTCGGGAAGATCACCCCTCTAGGCGAAGCCTAGGGGGTGGTTTTTTAGTGTTTAATGTTAAGTGTTAACGTGAGTTTTGGATAAGAATTTCTTATCCAAAACTCACGTTTTAAATAAAGTAGAGAGTAAAAACTACCCCAGCAGAGACAAAATTTGTATCAAATTATACTTACATCCCTAGGGTATCAGCAAGAATTCGACTAAGTTTTTCAGCGCCAATCTTAGACATATGATGCGCATCTACAAAATCATCACTCGTAAATCTACTATCATTCATATAGTTATAATATTCTAAGTTATAATTGCCGACAAACTCAGCTATTATAGATTGCATCTCATTATATTGCTCTTGACCCATGTTTTCATAGTAAGTACTCCATACTAGAGCTGTATAAAATACTAATCTTATTGATCGTCGCTTACAGTACAATATAATATCTTGGAGATATTTTCTATTTAGAGCAGCAACTTTGACGTTTGTATTTGTTTGACCCATAGCCATTTTCTTTCCATTATCATCAAGATTAATTTTAGAATAATTATGTGCAAAATATTTATATTGACCGAGACTATCACACTTCATAATTTCTCCTTTTTTAATTCTCTTTAGCATACCCTTATATAATACTGGATTAGACAGAATAAAATTGTTGTAAAAAGAACAGTAATCGCCACCGTTAAAGTGCATAAATACCTGGTAATTTGTATATCTATTAGGTTTATTCATATCCTCTACAGTTCCTGACCGAAAAGAAAAATATGATAACTCAATAATTACAGTTTTTAAATTTGGCAGATTACGATCATATTGATTTAGTATCTCCATATCCATCTTTAAAACCTGTCCTGCATTAGCCATTATAAATGAATTAGGGGCTAAGTGTAATGGACTAATACTATGATACGCTCTAGATGACCCTAAAATTAAAGTCTCTATTTTATCTCCGTTCTCACATACATATCTATGTTTGTAGCTATACTCATTTTCATAACTACGAATTATTACCTCGCCTATAAGTATAGGCAAAATAAAGGTAATCAGAATTGTAGATATTTTTACTATAAACTTCTTCATAATAACCTGAGTTTTGGATAAGGGAAATTTATTGTTTACCTGTTAGTTTTATCAATTTCCCATATCTAAAACTCAGGTTATCGGCTTTTTAAAGCCGATGTATATTCGATAAACCCCTCTAAATCTCCCCAACCCGTTTGGGGAGACTTACTTTTAGAGGTGTTTTGGATAAGAATTTCTTATCCAAAACTCACGTTAATAGTTTAAAATTGGAAATAAATAAAATCGCCTTGTTTCCCTTGAAACCAAATAATTAAATACATTAAACCAATATATATAGCAAACCTAATTATAGTATATTTAAAAATATATTTATTTGGTAATTGCAAAGCATGTTGCTTGTCCCGTTGCAACCATTCAACTAATACTAAAATGAATATATACATCAACCTATTACCATATACAAACGACACATCAAACAACGAACCCGAAAACATACGAGAGACATAGACCACAGCATCACTAATGCTATCAGCCCTAAAAATTATCCACCCGATAACAACAAGTATAAATGTTAGAATCATTTGAATAGACTCTTTTATAGACGGAAACCACCTCCCTGAAGCGATAACATTCATATTTCGTCTATTTGAACCCGCCAACATTGATGGCAAGAATAGCAATGCATGATATGCTCCCCAAGCTAGAAATGTCCAGTTAGCACCATGCCAAAATCCGCTCACAAGAAATATAATCATTGTGTTGCGAAACTTCATCCATTTGCCGCCTCGACTGCCCCCAAGAGGAATATAGATATAATCTCTAAACCACGTTGTGAGTGATATATGCCACTTGCGCCAGAACTCGGCAATATCACGCGAGAAGTATGGAAAATTGAAGTTTTGCATTAAGTTTATTCCAAACAAACGCGCTGTTCCAATTGCGATGTCTGAGTAACCCGAAAAATCGCCATATATTTGAAATGCAAAAAATACCGCTCCAATTAGAAGCATAAAACCACTCTCATCAGCAACATTATCCCATATCCTATTTACAACCGACGCACAATTATCAGCCACAACCATCTTCTTAAACAGTCCCCACAGAATTTGTCGACATCCATCCACAGCTTTTGCATAATCAAAAGTGCGTGTTTTATAGAACTGAGGAAGTAGATTTGTTGCTCTTTCGATAGGACCTGCAACCAACTGCGGGAAGAAACTGATATATGCAAATAGGTCAACAATAGAGTGGGTTGGCTTTATTGAACCCTTGTAGACATCAATAGTATAACTCAATGCTTGGAAAGTATAGAACGATATACCAACTGGGAGCAAGATATCGAGCGTAACCCAATCTAATTCAACTCCAAACGCCCTAAAAAGTTGCGCAAAATTCTCACTAAAGAAGTTAAAATACTTAAATATTCCGAGGATTGCTAAATTTACAACTACATTAGACGTAGCGTATATTTTGGCATAGTTGTTGCGGGGGGGGGGTATTTTGAGGGTTCT
>JBCQVD010000073.1:0-10925 GCA_047173405.1 Rikenellaceae bacterium | reverse complement strand
CTCAGTCGAATCTTCATAGGTAAAAAAGATAATACCCTTGCTAAATCATGCGAATTAACAAAAAGGGTGTAAATACGGCTAACTTACTGATTTACACCCATTTGTCGTGGAGA
Source organism: Rikenellaceae bacterium (assembly GCA_047173405.1). Classification (GTDB taxonomy): domain Bacteria; phylum Bacteroidota; class Bacteroidia; order Bacteroidales; family Rikenellaceae; genus Alistipes. Next base: position 10,812 of record JBCQVD010000073.1, on the reverse strand, counting down.
TGGCGGGAGTCGAACCCGCGTCCAAACAAGGAACTCAAGAGCTTTCTACACGTTTAGTCGACATTTAGATCCTTCTGTTTCGACCTGGTAGACGACAACCTAACCGAAACCCCAGCCTCTAAATTTCGCACATGAGTCAAGGCAGCCTCACGCACTATCTCTAAATTGATGATACTTCATATAACGATAGATTAAAGAGCGGAACCCACCGTCGAAGTACTTGTCGCTAAGACTCCTAGGTCTCGGCGATTAAGCCCTATTTTCCTCGAAAATTAGGCAGCAAGTGCATAGCTATTATTGCCATTTGAAATTTGAGCATTAGGATTTACGAGCCACCACACAAAGCTCGACGTGCTTACAATCAACCTCTACCTGCTGTCAAAACCGGTCATCCCCGATATTTCTGCGCGATTTTTAATTGCTCTGCAAAGATAGTGAAAATTTTAATCCTATTATGCACAAATCAAACTTTTTTTGTTAACTTTGTAGTTGAACACCTCAAAAAATATCTTGACGAAATGGCTAAAGAGAGCATTGTTAATCTAAAAAATGTGGCGATTTATCACACCCACGACCCATTTGGAAATCAAACAGACGCGAAACTCCTTCAACAGGGGGAGTTGATCCTTTCGCAAGTGAATCTCGATATTAAGGAGGGTGAATTTGTCTACTTCATAGGACGTGTGGGTAGCGGTAAAAGTTCGCTTCTCAAGACCTTATATGCTGAGATGAAGTTACTTGTAGGCGAAGGAGAGGTTGTGGGGTATGATCTAAGAAAGGTTAAAAATAGAGATATACCACACCTACGCAGGCGTATGGGTATCGTTTTTCAAGACTACCAACTATTGACCGATCGCACAATATTTGACAACTTGCACTACGTACTAAAAGCTACGGGGTGGAGCAATGAGACAGATATCCGCAAGCGAATTGCTCAAGTTCTTGCGCTCGTGGAGCTAGAGACTAAAGATTACAAGATGCCATTTGAGTTATCTGGAGGAGAGCAACAGCGCTTGGTTATTGCGCGCGCAATACTGAACTCCCCGCGACTTATTCTCGCCGATGAGCCTACAGGAAATCTTGATCCTGTGACAGCGGATGGCATCATCACACTCTTTAGATCCATCGCCCAGAGCGGATGCACGGTCATTATGACAACACACAACACCTCTATTGTAGAGAAATACCCTGCACGCACAATTTTCTTTGCTCAAGGAGGCATCAGAGAGGTCGATTTAGACGCTCCTATCGAGCATTAAGCACAAGTGAGACAACTTCGAAATATTAGTTAAATATAGAGGCTAAAAATTATTGTTTTTTACAATAATTTTAGTTACCTTTGTCATTACATTTACTATCAGATAAAATGAGTATAGATCAAGAAGAGATTAAGCAGAGCGGAGAGTACTCCGCGTCAAATATCCAAGTCCTTGAGGGATTGGAGGCTGTGCGCAAGCGCCCCGCAATGTATATTGGTGACACAGGAGAAAAGGGACTTCACCACCTTGTATATGAGGTTGTAGATAACTCGATAGATGAGGCTCTAGCAGGATATTGCACACACATAAGTGTTACAATCAACGAAGATAACTCAATCTCAGTTAAGGACAACGGTCGCGGTATTCCTGTCGACTACCACGAAAAGGAGAAGAAGTCAGCCCTCGAGGTTGTACTTACGGTACTTCACGCAGGAGGAAAGTTCGACAAGGGAAGCTACAAGGTCTCGGGTGGACTCCACGGCGTGGGTGTGTCGTGCGTGAATGCTCTATCAACACTCCTAGTTGCTGAGATACACAAAGATGGTAAGATCTATCGTCAATCGTTCAGTACAGGTACACCAACATCAGGCGTAGAGGTTATCGGTGAGTGCGAGGATCGCGGTACGACCATCACCTTTAAACCCGATGGAAACATCTTTACACAGACAACAACTTACAGGTATGATATTCTAGCAAAGCGCCTACGTGAGCTAGCATTCCTAAACAAAGGCATACACCTAATCCTCACCGACAAACGCCCCGAAGAGGGACGCGAAGGTGATCGAAGCGAGGAGTTCTTCTCGGAGAACGGACTCAAGGAGTTTGTTAAGTACCTAGACGCCACTCGTGGTGAGCCTATCGTAGAGTCGATCATATATATCGAAACCGAGAGAAATGGCGTACCCGTAGAGGTAGCCATGCAGTACAACAACTCCTTTTCGGAGAATGTACACTCTTACGTCAACAACATCAACACCATAGAGGGAGGTACCCACCTCACAGGTTTCAGACGCGCACTTACGCGCACCCTTAAGAAGTATGCCGACGAATCGGGCATGCTCTCGAAGCTGAAGTTTGAGATTGGCGGAGATGACTTCCGCGAGGGTCTAACAGCCGTTGTATCGGTTAAAGTTGCCGAGCCTCAATTCGAGGGTCAGACCAAGACTAAATTGGGTAACGACGAGGTGTCGGCAGCTGTCGACCAAGCGATGTCAACAGCTCTCGGGCAGTACCTCGAGGAGAATCCTAAGGATGCGCGCGCTATTGTGCAGAAGGTTATCCTTGCAGCCACTGCGCGCCACGCCGCACGCCACGCACGCGAGATGGTACAACGCAAGACTGTCCTCTCAGGAGCAGGACTTCCAGGTAAGCTCGCTGATTGCAGTAGCCGCGATCGCTCTATTGCTGAGATATTCTTCGTCGAGGGAGACTCTGCGGGTGGAACGGCAAAGCAGGGTCGCGACCGTAACTTCCAAGCAATCATGCCACTACGTGGTAAAATCCTCAATATCGAGAAGGCTCAAGAGCATAAGATGTGGGAGAATGAAGAGATCAAGAATATGTTTGCTGCACTAGGCGTATCAATCGGTACCGAAGAGGACAGTAAAGCTCTAAACATCTCAAAGCTACGCTACGATAAGATTATCATCATGACCGATGCCGACGTGGACGGTAGCCACATCGCAACATTGATGCTCACCTTCTTCTTTAGAAAGATGAAAGAGCTAATCGAAAACGGACACATCTATATCGCTACCCCACCTCTCTACCTCGTTAAGAAGGGAAAGCAAGAGCGCTACTGCTGGAGCGAGAAAGATCGCGAGGAGGCGATAGAGACGTACGGAAGCAAGGGCGTACATATCCAACGCTACAAAGGTCTTGGAGAGATGAACTCGATACAGCTATGGGATACTACAATGAACCCAGAGAGCCGTATTCTCCGCCAAGTAACTATCGACAACGCCGCGGATGCCGACCATACATTCTCGATGCTTATGGGCGATGAAGTACCACCTCGTCGTGAGTTTATTGAGCAGAATGCACACTACGCAAATATCGACGCTTAAGGCGAAACAGTACACCTATATATTATATAGCTTAAAGGGAAGAAATTAAAACTCCCGTTAAACAGATGGAGGGATCACCAAATGATCCCTCCATCTGTTTTGTTACTCTACCCCCCCATCTCTTCGGTATAATAGTTGCTTAAGACATGTTAAGGTATAAACTTTTAACATATTTAAGCGTGAAAAAACAAATTACACTATTAGTCATGTCGATGGCGATCACTCTAGGCGCACACGCGCAGCGATCAGACCAGCGATGTTCAACTTCCGCGATGAGTGATGCGAAAGTACTGTGGCAAGGCACACAGGGGGATTACAAGGTAACAAAATATCTTGTAAAGCAAACTAACTCCGAAGACAACGAGTTTTCGGTGCGCTACAAGATCAACCTCACAAAGTTGATCTCTAACTACGATAAAAATGGGGAGGAGCTTCAAGGGCTTGACTCATTTATTAAAGGCTTCATGAGCGACACTCTCAAACGCATCTGTCGCATAGAGGTTACAGGCTACGCCTCACCCGACGGCGCGCATGCACTCAACGAGAAGCTAGCGCAGCGCCGTGCGGAGGATTTCAAGTCCTACCTCACAAAAGAGTACGATCTAGGGAAGTACCCGTGCAACCTTAAGTCGGAGGCTCTAGGGTGGGACGCCACAAAGAGCAGCCTCATGAGTTCGACGCTCTCAAACAAGGACAGGGCGATTGATATCGTCGAGAGCAGCGCCTCGGCTTCGACAATCGAGAATCAGCTCAAGGGCATCCCATCAGTTTGGAGCTATATGCTACGCAACACCCTCCCCGCGATGCGCTGCGTGGAGCTGAATATCATCTACTCGTCGTGGCAGGTTGTCGAAAAGCGCGAACTCATACAGTCCTGCACGCCACGCAGAAGCCCCATCACAAACACTCAATATATCGTGATGCTTGTTGACAACAGCAGCGGAGGCATGATCTTGGAGCTTAACGACACACCTCTCGATTTCGAGGATGATAAGATGCACATCAAGTTCAAGGAGCGCCACCACCGCGCCAAACTTAAGGAGCGCATGCGAGGCGAGAGGTTCAAGGAGCGCGAGCGCAGGCGACGCAACAGAAGCCGCATGCGTGAAAGATTTAGATACTAAGAGCACAAAAAAAGAGGAGACTAGAAAGTCTCCTCTTTTCGTTCATACATCTTTTGTTGGCGTTGGTACGTACCTTCCAATTAAAACTCTATCCAATGGTGCATCTAAAGCATCGCATATCTCACATATAGTTTTTATGGTCATATTGCCCTTCCCTGCCTCTAAACGGCTTAAATTGGATCTCTCCAAGTTACACCGATACGCTAAATCTTGGACTGTCAATTTCTTTTGTTTTCGTATAGTTTTGATATTCAACGCAATTCGCTCGACCTCATCCTTATAATTCATAAATATTGCGAAAAAACATGTAAAAAAATTTTGATTTACCAATATTAGTCTTTATTTTTGTGGCATTGGTATCATATATGATACGCCATAAAATATTAATATTGTTCGAAAATACAACTATATACAACAATTTTATTTTATTAACTCAACAAAAAACAATGAAAAGAAAATTCCTAAGCAAGGTTGCGTTCTTCGCCATGGCGACTGCTGCGTTGGCCTTCACGAACTGTTCTGATGACACGGACTTGGGTCCAGTCGAGGACAGACTGGACGCTCTTGAACAGGTCTCAATCCCTTCGATTGAGTCTCAGTTGGAGACGTTTGAATTGACAGTTGACGCGATCGAAGACCTTCTAGCAGGTTTCGATGTCGAGACTGTTAAGAACTACATCGACGCTGCTATCCTTAATCTACAAGGTCAAGTAGACACTAACGATGGCGACATCAGCGATCTTCAAGACGACATCACAGATCTTCAGAAGCAGATCACATCTAACGATGATGATATCGCTGATCTTCTTAAGAAAATCGAGGCTAACGAGGGTAACATCTCAGACCTTAAAGATGACGTAGATGATCTATTAGCAGACAACATTATTCTTGAGAATAAAGTTTCAACTCTTGAGCAACAGGTAGAGGATCTTGAGGCACTTTATGCAAGAGTAGATGCTCTTGAGACAGCTAAAATATCTCTTGAGGCGTCTGTAACAGCTCTTGAGAATAAGGATATTGAGCTTGAAGAACTTATCACTGCTTTGAAGGGTACAGATGTAATTCTTCAAAGCGGCATCGACGATACTAAGGATTACGCTGAGGGCGTTGCTACGAATCTTGCTGCACTTGAGGAGGCTTACAATGCATTTGTTAATGCTCTTTCTTCTTCTGACATCAAGGACTGGGATAGTGCTTTCGGTACTTCGTTCACTTCAAACCTTGAAAGTAGCAAGAACACTCTTGTTCAGTGGATCGGCGACGAGTTGAGCACATACTGGAGCGTATACTTCAACACTAGCAATATGTCTGATGCGGAGCGTGCTGCTTACAATACTGCAATGAATCTAGTTATAGCAGATGCTGTAGCTGACGCTAACGCATACACTGACGCTGAGATCGCAGCTGCAAAGGCAGCTCTTGAGACAGCATACAAGGCATATACTGACGATGCAATTAAGGACCTTATCGAGGATCTTAACGCTGTTGTTCAATCAATCACTCTTGTTCCTTCGACATTCAGCGAGGTTCAGGACAACACAGTACTTTTCAAGTCTGACGTTCCAGCAGAGATCCTTTACTTCTCATTCACTAATTATAGCACTTACTACTTCGCTGGTTCAGACAAGGCCGCAAACTACTCAGCAACTGTATCTTACCGTGTTGCTCCAGCTGCTACTGCTAGTGAGATCAATAAGGATAACTTGTTCATCAAGACTAACGCTATCACTCGCGCAACTGAGCTTGCTGAGATCACAGCGGTTAGTGGTGATGCTACAACTGGTCTTATCACGGTTACATTCGACTCGACTACTAAGATCACTTCTGACGAGTCATTCGCATTTGCTATTGGTGTAAACTCTACAACTGACGGTGTTACAACTGAGATCACTTCTGACTACGTACTTGCAGGTATCGACTACACTGGTGCTACTGATATCACTAGAAATCTTGTGGTTAGCAACGGAACAACTACTCTTAAAGATGGTATAGCTCTTGAGAGCAAACTTGCTTTCAACGTAACTGATACTTACGAGTATTTGAGTGGTTATGACCTATACTACGCAGGTAAGAGCTTCACTGAGTATGGTATCACTCTTACTAAGAGCTTCGGTAATTACACTTATAGTGGTAGCTTAGCAAGCAACTACACAGCAACTAACGATGATGTAACTATCGTAACTTCTGAGACTGCACTTATCGGTGATGTATTCACTTCTGGTAATGTAGCTTTTGCTAAGGATGGCGTACAAATCGCACTTTCTGGCAGCTACACTGAGCAGGTTACTATCGTTTACGCTCCAGTTGTTGTAAATGTTAACACTGTTAAGGCTCCTTACACTGCAACTTGGAAGTACTCAACTGCGTCAGCTGCAATTAAACCAAATGTATATACTAGCGGTTATATCACACTTGCAACAGAGGAGCAGGCTAAGGTCTCTAGCACAACATACTCTGATATCGTTTCGAATAACGCTGCTCCAGTTGTAGCAACTGTTAAGGATGCAAATGGTAATGTTGTTAATAATCTTGGTGTAGTAACGCTTTACCTAGCAAATAACTACCTTGCTTCTATCACAATCACTGACGACCTTGTACGCGCAGATAGCGGCACATACACTGTTGAGGCTACATACGAGGCTTCAAATGGCGACAAGTACACATTCGTTGCTAATATCGCTGTTGACGGTGCTCCAGAGGTAAGCAAGAGTGTTACAGAGGAAATAACATACGCTGGTCTTGGAATCCAAAGATGGATGAGCTTCACGGACTTTTGGAATTCTGCATGGGCTGGTACGTACTTTACTGACGAGGCTGAGTATTATGCAGCAGCACACAATGCACTCAAAGCATACGGCGTAACATCACCATTCATAGACACATGGAGTACTACTACTAACCCATACTACGAATTCAGACTGGATGTACAAAGTGAAGATAACTTCAAGCAGTACACTCAGGATGTAACTCTTGATCTTGCAGGATGTTCACTTACTTACAATGCTGACTTCACAATTGTAAATCCATTCTCTGCAGCTAATCTTCAGAAGGTTGATTACTACGTAAGTGACGCAATGGTTGCAACAACAGGTTACAACATCTCAACTGATACATATAGTGTAATTGCTAAGGATTTGAGCCAAACATTCAAGCTTGTTGATCTTCCTACATTGGAGAACGATTGTATAATCGTTTACGAGAAGGTAAATACTTCATCTGCAACAGATTTAACAAGTATCTCAAACAACATATTGAGTTGGAATGGTACAATAGATCTAACTGTTACACTTGTTGCTAAGATGATGGCTCCATGCTCAGTTGCAAGTGCAGGTACTACCACAACTAATTACTTCGAGATTGCTTCTACACAGTTCTATCTTACAGTTGGTGATCCTGTAGCTGAGTACTTCACTAACTACGGTACAATCACAATGTCTGACTTGAGCACTTCTACATACAACGTAAACGAGAACCTTGAGTTGTTCGCAACAACTAATTCTGAGAACAAAACAACAGCTGACATCTTCAGTAATACAGGCTTGATCTCGGACTACGCAACTGCTCTTGGTGTGAATAGCAACAATGAGTCGACAGAAGCTACAAGCGTTCTTTACGAGCTAGTTGACGTACCAACAGATGTTGCTGCACGTTTGGCAATCGACGCTAATGGTGTTGTAACATACACTAAGAGCGTTGATCTAATCAAGGATATCGAGTGTAAGGTTAGGGTAACATTCACTTACCGTTACGGTAGCCGCTCGGTTGTGATTCCATTGACTGTAAAACCGCTCTAATTCTATTGAACTTTTTTTAAGTTAAACAAATAGATGCCGAGGCAGCATAACTCTAGTAGTTATGCTGCTTCTTTTTTGTCTACCCCGAAAAAATTATTATCTTTGCCCCTAAGAGAGATTTATCATGCTTAGACTAAGAGCTAAAAAGAGGCAAAGACCCTCGCTATTTGCATCAATAATACCACTTGTAGTACTTAGCGTACTGCTATACACCATGCTTTCGATATTTGGAGACCAAGCAATGGATGGAGCAAACCAAGTGGCTCTGCTATCAGCCTCGGCGGTAGGTGCTGCAATAGCAATCGGCGTCTACCACCAGAAGTGGAACAAAATAGAGGATGCGATAATCGACAATATACGAACATCTGGCTCCTCGCTAATAATACTTCTACTCATAGGCGCACTCACGGGGTGCTGGATGCTCAGCGGCATAATACCGACAATGATATATTATGGGCTGCAAGTGCTGAACCCTTCGATACTCCTAGCCTCATCATGCGTGATATGTGCCGTAGTCTCGATAATGACGGGTAGCTCGTGGACAACCATAGCCACGATCGGAATAGCGCTAATGGGCATAGGTACAGCGCACGGATTCTCGCCAGGGTGGATAGCAGGTGCGATAATCTCGGGCGCCTACTTCGGCGATAAGCTCTCGATGCTCTCCGACACAACGGTAATGGCGTCGACAACGGTGGGGGTCAACGTATTTGAACATATCAAGTATATGCTCATAACAACGATACCATCAATAATAATTGCGCTCATTGTATTCACTCTCGTGGGGCTATTCAACAGCGACCACAGCACTGCCGACATAGATATCTACCTCGACACCCTAAGCCGCACGTTTCACATATCGCCATGGTTGATGGTGGTGCCTTTGATAACTGGTTTTATGATATCGCGCCGCCTGCCCGCAATAATTACGCTCTTCACCGCAACATTGTGCGCAGCGGTGGCTATGTGGTGGACGCAGAGCGACATAATGGCTCAAATAGCAGAGGTCGCACCCGCGCAGCTAGACGCCACGGCTAAATTCACCGCCATCATAAAGTGCTGCTATGGAGCAACAGCCATAGAGACGCAATACAGCGATGTCACAGACCTCATATCGACGCGCGGCATGGAGGGGATGCTCAACACTATATGGCTCATAATATGTGCCATGTGCTTCGGCGGTGTGCTCAACGGTAGTGGCATGCTCAAAAGAGTAACTTCGTCACTGCTCAGGATGGGAAAACGCACGACAACAACCGTAGGGTCAACAGTAATTGGTGGCGTGTGCTTTAACCTATGCACGGCAGACCAATACATATCTATCATACTCACAGGCAAACTATTCAAGGAGCTATACTCCAAAAATGGGTTCGAGGCGAGACTCCTCAGCCGATCGGTCGAGGACTCGGCATCGGTGACATCGGTGCTCGTGCCATGGAACTCGTGCGGTATGACCCAAGCCACGGTGCTCGGCGTGGCAACATGGGTATACCTACCCTACTGCATATTCAACCTTGTAAGCCCAATATCGTCATTCATAGTCGCAGCGATAGGCTATAAAATATATCGTAAAACATCAAACCTAAAAGATGCAACAGATGGTACAGATAGTGATATTTGATCTTGACGGCACACTCCTCGACACGGTAGGGGATCTCGCCGCATCATGTAACGAAGTGCTTAACCGTAGAGGACTACCGACATACGACATTGAGACGTATCGCACTTTTGTCGGCAATGGAGTGTTGCGTCTGGTGGAGCGCGCGATACCCGAAGAGCTGCGAACACCCGAACTTATAGCCGAGGTGAGAGCCGAGTTTGTGGAGTATTACAGCGCCAACATCAACAAGAACACCCACCCCTACGAGGGTATTAAACTACTGCTGCGCGAACTACAATACCGCGACATCTCAATAGCCGTAGCATCTAATAAGTTCCAAGAGGGCACACGCAAGCTCATAAAGATCTTCTTCCCCGAGATACGTTTCGCGGCGGTGCTCGGTCAGCGCGAGAATGTGCCGCTCAAACCTAGCCCTACGATTATCCGCGAGATATTCCAGATAACATCGTACACCCCCGACAAAGCGATATTCATTGGCGACTCCGCAATAGATATTTTAACCGCCAAAGCTGCGGGGATCAAATCAATAGGCGTAACGTGGGGCTTTCGTCCACGCGAAGAGCTAATCGAGAGCGGTGCCGACTACATAGCCGACACAACAAAGAGAATAATCGAGATTCTTGATCTCTAAATTGTACTATATGCAGAAGCTTAAAGATAGATTTTTGAAGTATATATCGCTCAACACCCAAAGCGACGAGAAGAGTGAAAGCTATCCATCAACACCCTCTCAGCTAGAGATGATGGCACTGCTGCGCGCCGAGATGGAGGCTATCGGACTCAGCGACGTCACAACCGACAAGTATGGCTACACGATGGCTACGATACCCGCTAGTGAGGGGTGCGAGCTTGCTCCAGTGGTTGGTTTCATCGCCCACGTCGACACTTCGCCAGATATGTCGGGCGAGAACATAAGACCCAAAATAGTTGAGTCTTACAGAGGCGAGG
>JBCQVD010000072.1:0-10963 GCA_047173405.1 Rikenellaceae bacterium | reverse complement strand
AATTTTATCGCTTAGGCGGAATAAATTTGAGCCTGGCTCCGATTTGTTTCGCCTTTTCTTATGTCCCTATAGTTTCTTGACCTCAATTCAGTTGCATTTGCAGGTTGAATTCAGCATAGATAAATATACCACTATAAGACTTTTTTATTTTGCTGATAAGGTAGTTCATCTACCATCTGCATACTACCATTACTATTACAACGTAAACCCTAATTCTGTAACCAACACCCATTACTTCCGAGAGATTGTTGCATTACATAATTTGATCGAAAATTTTTGTATAGATAACAATTGCAATTTTTCGCAAGAGGTTTTTTTGAAGAAAAAAGCACTATTAAAACTTTGTTGGTTAAGGAATATTAGGTCAAGCGTAAAACAGCGCGAGTGTATTCCTTATTTCCCTGAGGTAGATAGATATATACTAGAGACAAACAACTACCCTTGGACAACAAAAATCCCATACTACTTAGCGATACATGGCTTCTTGCCCCTCGCTAATGTTATATTTAAGACAAGTACGTGGCTAGGAGCCAAACGAAAAAAAGGCAATAATGAAAATTGATTTAGTCTACACTTGGGTAAATTGCTCAGACCCTGCTTGGATCGAGAAGAGACGATACAACTTACCAAATGCAGGTCTGGACAATCAGGAGGCGTTTGGCAAAGCTCGAACAAGCGAGAACAATGAGTTGCTCTATTCGCTGCGTTCGGTGGAGATCTACGCCCCGTGGATAAATCATATATTTATTGTTACCGACCAGCAAACCCCAGAGTGGTTGGACGCAACAAATGAAAAGATTACAATAGTTGACCATCGTGATATTATACCTGCGGAGGTATTACCCATGTTTAATTCAACAGCAATAGAGCAGTGCCTGCACAAGATAGAGGGTTTATCGGAGCACTTTTTGTACGCTAATGACGATACGATGTTTGGTAGAGATCTATCGCCTGATTTTTTCTTTACTAGCGCAGGAAAAATTATCTACAGAGTGACTCACCAAAAGGGATTTTATAAAAACTTGGTAGATAATAGTGGTATATATTTCACTACAATACTGCGAGTAAACAGAGAGATAAATGGTCGGTATGGGCTAGATTGCCTTGATTGGCGCCCTGCGCACACTATAGATGCCTATACAAAGAGCAGCATTACCAAATGTTTGAGCGAATATAGAGAGTGGGGCGAGGAGACCCTCAAGAGTCGATTTCGGCGAAAAGAGGATATGCAGCGCTATATGTTTTCGCTGTGGGCGGTAGCTAATGGGGATGCAGTGGTTGATGTTATTCGTATGAGGTGGATTCCTTATATCGAGTTATTTGTTAGAACTATTGAAGATATTTTAGTCTTTCTGCGACTTAAAAAGGGTGTTAAGAGTCTATATATATCTATTGCCGACAAACAGATTCATCGAACTTTGCTCCTCAAAAGACCAGCTTTAGTCTGTTTTAATGATGAAGAATACGCAGATGATAACGATAGAGTTTCAATTCAAGAGGTCATGAAGAGAATCTATCCCAAAAAATCGTCATTCGAGAAGTAAAAACTATGAATATCTCAGTAATCGTTCCAATCTACAATGTAGAGAACTATATTGAACGTTGCCTGCGTTCACTCTTTGAGCAGACAAAGACCAATGGCGTAGAGTTTATTCTAGTCAATGACTGTACGCCCGATGGTTCGATGGAGGTAGCTCGCAGAATTATCGCAGAGTATCCTCTTCTTACGGTTCGTATAATCGAGCACCCCGAAAATAGAAACAACGGAGCAGCTCGTCAAACTGGTTTGGATGCTGCTGCTGGTGATTATACAATCCAGATAGATAGTGATGATTGGTGTGAGCCGACGATGCTGGAGGATATGTACGCTAAGGCTATCGAGGCAGATGCTGATATTGTGAGTTGTGACTATTATGAGTTTCAGGGGGATGTTCATCATAATGCTCTTGGAGAGGATAAATTTGAACGACTAGAGAATATCCTTATTAAAAGTACTCATAGCGCTTTTTGGATGAGATTAATAAAAAAAGAGCTATACACAAAAAACAAAATTAAGATAGATCACGGAATTAATATACAGGTAGATCTTCTTTGTGTTACTCAGTTATACTATCTTACCGATAAAATATCACATATTCCAACTCCATATTATCACTATATGGACAACCCAACGTCGGTAACACATAGGAGGTACACATTTGTGAATGATAGACAGAGGATGTACGACTACTTAGACTCGTTCTTCAAAAGGCATAATGATGATCGTTTTTTTGAGACGCTACTTATCTCGAAGATTAAGTGTAAATATAGCCTTGTTTCGGGCTTAACGACCAAGGACACCTATGGCTGCATGAAGCTGTTTCCTGATACTAACAGCTATATATTCTCGTGCGAATGCCTCTCCATCACAGCTAAACTGCTGATGTACTCAGCCTCCAGAGGGTGGAACTGGGCTGTGGTGCTTATCAATAAAACCAAGAGGTTATACCACAACCTACGAAGTAAGAAATGATCTCTATTGCAGTCCCTGCGTATAATGCAGCGAGATATATCCGCCAGATGGTCGAGAGCATCCTAGCTCAATCGTACAGTGATTGGGAGCTTATCGTGGTGGATGACTGCTCCACAGATGCAACAGTGGCTACTGTGCTAGGCTACAGCAAGGAGTACAGCAACATAAGAGTCATTAAACGGGATAGTAACTCGGGAGGATGCCGCAGACCGCGCTTTGATGGTATCCTTGCGGCTAAGGGTGAGTTTGTATGCAGCATTGATGCCGACGATTTTGTGGAGAGTGATTTTCTCTTAAAGCTACTAAATCGCCAACAAGAGACGGGGGCCGATATAGTGCTTGATAGAATGGTTATGTGTGATGAGCAAGGGGCGCAAAAAAATAGCTCAATACCTAAAGCTGAGTTTGATATGTCGCAGATCTTAACGGGTCGTGAGGCTGTTAAGATGACTATCGGCGGATGGGAGATTGCAATGGCTGGCATGTTGGTTTGCAGGGAGTTGTTTCAAGAGTATGTTAGTCGTGTGTATAATGAATCATTTAATGGTGGGTATGCAGATGAAATAGATCATCGTAAGTTGCTCTTAACTGCCGACAAAGTGGCAATGGTTGATGCTCAATACTTCTACCGCATGCACCCACAGTCGATAACACATGATATCTCAATCAAATCGTTCGACTCCGTAATAGTTCAAGAGTATCTCTATAATTTTGTTGAGAAGAATTTTGCTGATACCCCAGAAGTTATCGCTAAGGCGCAGAGTGAATATATAGAGAGTCTGTTTAGGGCAAAGATTAGATACCTTGCAAACATTAACTCCTTTACAAAAGAGCAGCGCGTAGAGATACGCCAAATAATAGAGAGCTACTATACCAATATCAAAAGGCGCGAAGTGACGGGCAGGTCGAAAGCTCACAAGTTACTATCGCTGAATATTTTTATATTTAATATTCTCTCACGCGCGGTATTGGCAAAAATTAACTTAAGAAGATGGATATTTCGGTAATAGTCCCTGTTTATAATGTAGAGAATTATATTGAGCGTTGCCTGCGTTCACTCTTTGAGCAGACCAAAACCAATGGCGTAGAGTTTATTCTCGTCAATGACTGTACGCCCGATGGTTCGATGGCAGTAGCTCGCAGGATTATCGCAGAGTACCCTCATCTCTCGGTTCGCATAATCGAGCACCCCAAAAATAGGCATGTGGCAGCTACTCGTCAAACGGGAATAGATGCCGCTATTGGTGAGTATACAATCCAAATAGATAGCGATGATTGGTGTGAGCCGACGATGCTGGAGGATATGTACACTAAAGCATTGGAAGAAGATTTAGACATCGTAAGTTGTGATTATAATGAGCGGCGTGGAGATGTTCATCAAAATACTCTTGGAGATGATAAAGTTGAGCGAATAGAGAAAATGCTCACTGGGAACATACATGGCTCTTTGTGTATGAGACTAATAAAAAAAGAGCTGTACACAAAAAATAGTATTAAGATAGATCTTGGCGTAAATATACTAGAAGACCTTTTGTGTGTTATTCAGTTGTACTATTTTACAGATAAAATATCTCATATACCATATCCATATTATCAATATATGTATAATCCAACGTCGATAATACGTAAGTGGTACACATTTACAGATGAGAAACAAAAGGCGTACGATTTTCTTGACTCTTTCTTCAAGAGGCATAATGATGATAGGTTTACTAAGGCACTGCGCTTCTCCAAGATTCAATGTAAATACCATTTAGTTTCATGCTTATTGACCAAAGACACGTATGGCTGCATGAAGCTGTTTCCTGACACTGATAGCTATATCTTCTCGTGCGAACGCCTCTCCATCACTGCTAAAGTGCTGATGTACTCAGCCTCCAGAGGTTGGAACTGGGCTGTGGTACTTATCAATAAAACTAGGAGGCTATACCATAAGCTCAGAGGCAAGGCTCTGTGAGGTAGCAACTAAATCTCAAATATAGTATGGATATTTCGGTAATCGTTCCTGTTTACAATGTCGAGAACTACATTGAGCGCTGCCTGCGTTCACTCTTTGAGCAGACAAAGAGCAAGGGTGTGGAGTTTATTCTCATTAACGATTGCACGCCCGATGGTTCGATGTCGATAGCACGACGTGTCGCTGGAGAGTATCCACAACACCAGATAAAGTTTATAGATAAAGAGGTCAATGAGGGGCTGGTCGCAGCTCGCGTGTCGGGGATTGAGGCGGCGCAGGGAGAGTATGTCGTGCACGTTGATAGCGATGATTGGTGTGAGCCTCGAATGTTGGAGGAGCTATTCGCTAAAGCGCAAGAGTCGGCAGCCGATATTGTGGTGAGTGACTATCTATTTAATCGGAGCAGCGGACAAGAGTATATCAAATCTAAACTTTTGGGATCTAACATAGAGTGCATTACAACAATGCTTCTCGAAGAGGGGCAGGGTGCTGTATGGAATAAGATATATAGACGAGGTTTATACTCTAAAAGTGATATTCAACCCTTAGCGGGGGTAAATATGTGGGAAGATATATACTTCAACTCTATATTATTTAGCCGCGCAAAGGTGATTACCCACCTCCCCAATGCTTATCTGCACTATATGCGCGACAATGGTGACTGTATAACTTTTCGCAAAGATAATACCAAACTCTTTAGTGACATGTTGCGAGTTATCAAAGAGCTAGATCTTTTTTTTGACAGACAAGACTCACTAAAAAAATGCAAAGAGGCACTGAATTACCGAAAGGCTCTACTAAAGCTACTCTGCCTCGAAAGCTGCCGAGGGGATAAGCAGAGAGAGTATATGTCTCTATTCCCTGAGTTGAAGGGTGCTGCGTGGAGGCTAAAAAAGCTAAGGCTACATAAAAAGGTATTACTATTTCTTGCTGACCGTAAGCAGCAAAATATCTTTAACTCGATCTCTTACCTACGAAACATCGTTATTCGCCTTGTTAAATAATTCAGAATCGGTAGCTGTTGTCATTCTCAACTACAACACCTATCAAGATACAATCCGCTTGGTGCGTGAGCTTCAGCGACAGAGCGTAGCCCAACAGCTACGTATTGTGGTGGTTGATAACGCCTCCCCAAATGGGTCGTACGAACAGATAAAACCTCTGGAGCAGGAGTTCGCAAATGTTGTAGTGCTAAAAACGGAGAAGAATCTGGGGTATGCCCAAGGGAATAATTTTGGACTTAAATACCTAGAGCAGAACACGCCACCAAAGTATGTCGCCATACTCAACAACGACGTATCGCTCGAAGATGATTGCCTCGAGAGGCTCGCCAAGAGGTACGAGGAGCTAGAGAGACCTGCCGTTATCGCCCCTATTATGGTCGATAGCATGGGTGAACAGCAGGTTATGATGAACGGATTGCCATCTGTATGGGAAGATTTTATGTCACTATCTGCCATATATCAAAAATTGCACAACTCAAAGAGGCTAACACTCTGCGATAACACAGGAGACAAAGCGATGAGAGTTGAGGTTATTGGAGGTAGTTTTATGTTTACTCAAATGGAGCGATTCCGCCAGATGGGGTACTTCTACCCTGGGACGTTTCTATATATCGAGGAGCGTTTTGTGGCGGAGGCAGCAAAGAGGCTACAACTATATAACTACGTGATACTAGACCAAACATATATACATGCACACAACTCACCCTCGATAAACTCCGAGTATGATAAGGTATCAAAATACCGAATGTTGTACCGTAGCCGTAGAGAGTATATTCGAGTCTGTAAGAGGCATGGCAGATTAAAAGCAGCCATACTGCGCCCATTTATGTGGTTGTCGCTCATGGAGTGGAGAGTAATAGGATGGATAAAGAGAGTATTGTAAAATATATAGCGACCTTCTATCTCTTTGCAATGTGCGTTCAATTCATTGCAATAGAGGGAACAACTATCAGTTTCGTTAAGGTTGGGCTGATGGCTATAGCGCCATTTATATGGTTATCTTATGCGCCAGCCTTTACAAAAGCTACCGCGTGGAGCGCTGCGTATATGTTGGTGACATCTTTTGCCGTATATATGCAGTGGGATGACGCGCGTGGCTCAACAATATTATACTCGTTGCTATTTTTTCTCCTCTTTAATATGTACTATGCACTTATATATGTCAAGGAGGCATTTACGATCGACTACTATATTAAGGTTATTCGCACATTGATATTTGCGTATGCCGTAACCCTCTTTTTGCAACAAATACTAGTAACCATTGGTATTAGATACCTCCCCGTAGTGAACCTTATGGGCTTTTCATACTACACCACTTTCAGGCTAAATACCCTAGCCATCGAACCTTCGCATGCAGCGAGACTTATGACAGTAGCTGGTTATGTATTGTTAAAATTGTTGGAGATAAAGAGTGGCGGAAAACAGGCTCTCGACACTCTATTTTTAGAGAATAAAAAGACCGCCTTTGCTCTGCTATATGTGATGGTCTGCATTGGAAGCGGAACCGCCTTTGTGGGGTTGGCGATCCTTGGGCTATACTTCATTGATCGTAAGTATATCGCTTATATCATTCCGCTCTTTGCCGTAATTTATGTTATAGCGATAAGTGTAGATTACGAACCGCTGAACAGATTTATTGCTGTACTAAGGGTGTCAACAGAGCTAGATTCTGAGCTAATGAGAACAGTCGACCACAGTGCTTCGGTTCGAACAAACATTATATTTAATACTATAAAGAACCTTGATCTCTCAGATCCGAACCTACTCTTTGGACACGGCATAGATGCTTCAGCAGGTGATTCAACAGCGGTTGTTAGCGCTATTTACGATTATGGGTTAGTCTCATATATATGTAAATTAGGACTCTTCTTCAGTTGTTGTTTTTCGGGGTTACTATCGCTTCCTGTCTTGATGTTTGTCGTGTTATTTAGTTTCAATATCGGAAATATCGCCTATGGTTGGGCTGCACTTATGATGTTTGCAACACTGAAATATTTTCAGACGCAGCATGATACCACTACCGACGCAGACGTTAACAAACGTAAAAGATGAGCAACGACGTTACACTGGCTATCTGTGCCTATAATGCAGAGAGATATATCGCAGAGACTCTTCGCTGTGTTATCGCGCAGAGCTTTCAGGCGTTCGATCTATTGATTATCAACGACTGCTCAACAGACGAAACCGTAGCTACCGTAAAGCAGACCTTGGATGGCAGCGGCAGAGAGTACAAAATAGTAAACTTTGAGCATAACATGGGACTTGCCGCAGCTCGCGCCTATGTAGAGAAAAATACAACGACTAAATATATCCTATTTGTTGATGCCGATGATCTTCCTCTCCCAGCTTTAGTTGAGAAGCTCTACAATAAGATAACAAGCGATAGCGACCTGATGGCTGTGGGGTGTTACCAAAAATTTATAGATGAGAATGGTCGAGAGATAGGAGGTGGGCTATTTATGGGTTCTAAAACTAAAGATGCGTTCTACAAGAGAGCCCAAAATGAGAAGTTAATCTTTATGCAGCCGACAGCAATCATAGATCGCCAAGTTGTTAACTCTGTTGGTGGTCGTAACACAACGGGCTTCGGCAGAAGCATACCTCGTTACCAAGATCTTTGCGAGGATTTAGATCTATGGTGCCGTATGAGCGATCTATACGCCGAGGGCAAAGCGATTGTGGTTGTGCCAGAGGTTTTGCTTATGTATCGCAAACACAGCAAGAGTCTCACGCTCTCGAGTGTGAATATGCAACTTAGGATGAAGCATATCAAAACCAACCTCAAACGCAGGCGAAAAGGGGAGAAAGAGCTCACATTTACCAAATTTAGAAGTTCCATTACACCCGAACAATTAAGAGATTTCAAACGAAAAAGTATCGCTATAGCTCACTTAAGAGAGGGAGTTAAACTCTTTATGAAGGGGCACATATTAAAAGGAGGTGGGTTGATTACAAAATCGTTCTTTATGAACCCTCGTTACTTCTGGCAAAAAATAAAGGCTAATTCTGGACTCTTTAAATAATGACAGGAGATTTTTCATCAGCGGTATTTGAGTTCTTGAACAATAATACTAGCTATGCTGTTTTGCGTAACTTTGAAGGTTTGCCACGAAATAATCGTGGTCGCGATATTGATATTCTTATATGCAAGAGAGATTTTGAACTCCACAAAAAATCTATATGTGAGATAATCTCTAATTTTGGTTACCGCATAGCGATTTTGTATAGAAGCGATAAGGTATACGCTATGATGTGTGTAACTTCAAGTGGCGATAATGTTCATTTTGAGTTTCTGTTTGGTACATCTCTGCATGGCGTAGTTTTTCTTATGTCAAAAGATGTACTCGACAATAGAGTGTTTAATGGAGCAGTATATCATGTTTCGTTGGAGTATGAATTTCTGGATAAATACCTCTACTTAAAATCATTAGGTGTTGAGTACCCTCAAAAATATTCAACGGTTAAGTCCGAGGTATTGAAACGAAATAGAGTAGACTCTATCGTTCAAGGCTTTAGCTGGTTTAAATCGCTCTCTGATCTTGATTCAAAATCCCCGAGAAGGTTTATATGGTTAATGTTTCTTTACAATATTAGACAAAGACCAATAGATCAAATCAAGCAGATCGCGTTGAATCTCTACTACAACGTTATAAATAGATTTAGCCTTAATGGTATAAGTTTTAGCTGTACGGGGGTTGATGGAGTTGGCAAGAGCACTATAATAGATGGTATTATCGCAATACTATCACAAACTTCTAGAGTTAATTTATATCATCATCGCCCAACAATAATAGGGAATATTGGAGAGGTTGCATATAAAACAGGCTTAATAAAGGAGGTTGACAAGGACTTCAACAAACCCCACAGAGCAAAGAAAAATGGAGTGATAAGCTCAATTTTAAGATTGTCTTACTACTCATTGGATTATATTGGGGGGTATTGGTTAAAGTGTCGACGACAAATGTTTAAACGCGAGGTTGTTATCTTTGATCGCTACTTCTCGGATATCATTGTAGATAGCCGCCGTTCGTCGATATACCTAAACACAAAGTTCTTGTATTACTGGTCAAAACTATTTATCCCTAAGATGCAGTATAATTTTCTTATCACCGCCCAAACAGATATTATACTATCACGCAAGCAGGAGCTAAACAGCGAAGAGATAGAGCATATAAACGCAAAGATGGAGTACCTAGCCTCTAAAAAGGGATACCACCTAATCGAGAACAACGGCACAGCAGAGCAGGCGATAACTAAGATACTAGATACAATCATTGAGGCGCAGCACGCACGTAATATGAAAAAATTAGAATGACGGTAGAAAAAGATAATATCCTACTTTCGATTATAGTACCTGTGTATAATGGTCTCTCCGAAGGTTTGAGGGAGTGTTTAGAGTCTATATGGAGGCAAGGTCTTGACTCGAATATATTTGAAGTTATCTGTATAGACGACTGCTCTTTGGATGATTCAAAAAAATGGATTAGAGCCGAACAGAGTAGACATACGAACTTAAGATTAGTAGAGAACAAGGTCAATGTTCGCCAAGGAGGTGCTCGAAACGCAGGTATACGAGAGGCTGTGGGTAAGTATCTAATGTTTATTGATCAAGATGATTTCTATGCAGATGGAGCACTCTGCAAGGTACGTGACTTCATAATGGGAGCTGATTTAGATACTCTATTTTGTGACTCAGTATACTGTTTTAAAGGGTGCTTAGGAACCAAATTGCAGTTAGACTTTAAACACCAATACGTAATGAGCGGTGAGGAGTTTATAAAAAAGAATGGTTACGCTTATGCCCCATGGCGGTTTGTTGTAAATAGGGAGTTTTATAATAGTTACGATATAAAGTTTGTTGAAAACTGTCGAATTGAGGATGTCGACTGGTCATTTAAATTGATTTATTATGCAAAGAAGATGCAGTATCAACCTATATTATTGATTTATTATATTAAATCTGATACAGGAACAATGGATACTATGCATCGTAATTATGAGACATTGCTAGCTAATGTAGTTGCAGCAAATAGAACTTACGATCTAGTGGGGTCTCTATATAAGGACTCCTCTGTAAAAGATAGATTAGCGGATGTTGCTGATAGTTTCTATAACAGAAGTTGTCGCTCTATGCTCGGTTTTGGCTGCCACATAGATAAAAAGCTGCATATTATATCAATGATTCCAGAGTTTGAGACAAAATGCTAAAGCCTACCCTCTCCTTTACGCTATCGCCTCGACGGTGAGCGCACCGTTTTATAGAGCGTTGAGGGTAATAAAAAGAAAAATTGACGCGCAGAAGTATGCCCAATAGTCGATTATGACAAGAGTTAAATTTTTTGTATCTGCATACGCCTGCGAGCCTAACCTAGGTTCGGAGATTGGTGTTGGGTGGCATTGGGTGCTGGAGATGTCGCGGTACTTTGATCTGTGGGTGCTAACGAGGGAGAGTAATCGTAAAAGCATCGAAGTAATAAGGTTAAATATAAT
>JBCQVD010000071.1:0-11095 GCA_047173405.1 Rikenellaceae bacterium | reverse complement strand
CGCGCTCGCCACCGAACTCCTCCAACCACGCCTCGAAAAGCTCTGGTTCACGAACCGCCAAGCTGCCGATAATAGCGCGCGAAGCGCCCGCCGAAAAGACATCGCTCAGAGCCTCGCGGCTCTTGATGCCACCGCCCCATTGCAGGGTTAACGAGGTGTGTGTTGCCACCCTTTCGAGCACACGAAGGTTGAGTGGAGCCGAAGCCTTAGCGCCATCGAGGTCTACCATGTGTAGACGCTTGATGCCAGCATCCTCAAACTGCTTTGCCGCGTCGAGTGGATCTTTGTAGTATGTTGTTTGACGGTTGTAGTCGCCTTGCGAAAGGCGCACACACTCACCGCCAATGATATCTGTTGCAGGAATTATCTCTATCTTCATTGCTATAGTTTTAAAAAGTTTTGAAGTATCACTTCACCCACTGAGCCGCTCTTCTCGGGGTGGAACTGAGTACCGTAGAAGTTACCAACATTTAGCGCTGCGCTGAACTCCACACCGTAGGTTGTTGTAGCTATCGCCGAGTCACAAAGCTGTGCCGCGTAAGAGTGTACGTAGTAGAGGTGCGAGCCCTCCTTGATATTGTCAAATAGCGGTGTGCGTAGATTCTCGATCGTGTCCCAACCAACGTGTGGCACCTTCAGAAGTGAGCCATCTTGGGCATTTTGAGGCAACCTCACCACGCGCGTAGGGAAGATACCCATACACTCTGCGTCGCCCTCCTCGCTATGCTCACACATCAACTGAAGCCCGATGCAGATGCCGAGCACTGGCTGTGTGAGGGTTGGTATAACCGACACTAGTCCCCTCTGGTGGAGCTTCTCCATTGCACTCGACGCCTCGCCCACACCTGGAAGAAGCACCTTCGAAGCTGCACGAAGTGTCGCCTCGTCACTTGTGACAACGAAATCCACGCCTGTGCGTCGTAGTGCGTTCTCTACTGAGCAAAGATTGCCCGTATCATAATCAACAACTGCTATCATCTCTATAAAATTCCCTTTGAACTAGGTATATCATGGTTAAACTTCTCGCGTCGTGCCGCCATCTTTAGCGCACGAGCGAATGCCTTAAAGATCCCCTCGATCTTGTGGTGCTCATTCTCGCCCACAGCCGAAATCTGGAGATTGCAACGCGCTGCGCTACATAGCGAGTGGAAGAAGTGGCGGAACATCTCCGTGGGCACATCGCCCACGTACTCTCTTTTGAACTCTACATTCCACTCAAAATCAATACGTCCACCGAAATCAATCAACACAAGGGCGCTGCACTCATCCATCGGTAGCGCGAAGCCGTAGCGTGCGATACCGACCTTGCTGCCCAGCGCCTTATCTATCGCCTCACCTAGGGTGATTGCGACATCTTCGACAGTGTGGTGCTCGTCAACTTCGAGGTCACCATTCGCCTCAACAATAAGGCTCATGCCTCCATGGTGGGCGATCTGGTCGAGCATGTGGTCGAAGAACTTAAGACCTGTCGAGATATGAGAACTCATGCCCGACGATTTGTCAAGGTCCAACACCACGCGTATCTGTGTCTCCTTGGTGCCACGCGCGATCTCAACGCGGCGCTCACCCAAACGGATGAACTCGGTGATCTCGCCCCAGTCACAGGTAACAAGCACACAAGCGTCATCGGCTCCCACCTCGCGAAGTACTGCCCAGCCCTGCTCGCTCTCAGCGATAAGGATACCCTTAGCACCTAGGTTCTTAGCGAGGATAACATCGGTTACACGGTCGCCAATAACGTAGCTCTGCGACATATCGTAATCGCCCGAGAGGTATTTGGTGAACATTCCTGTTTGTGGCTTGCGTGTAGGGGCACCCTCGTGTTCAAAAGTGCGGTCGATCAACGCATCGTCAAAGGTAACGCCCTCACTCTCAAGGATCGAGAGCATCTTATTGTGTGCTGGGTGGAAGGTCTCCTCAGGAAAAGAGTCGGTGCCTAGTCCATCTTGATTTGTCGCCATCACTAGCTCAAAATCCATTGCACGGAGTGATTTAAGCGCCGAGATACTCCCCTTGCAGAAATCAAGTTTTTCGAGTGAGTCAACCTGATAATCCACTGGTGGCTCAACGATGATGGTACCATCACGGTCAATAAAAAGTGCTCTCTTCATTAATTTGTTTTTTTATATTGAAATTCTCCCACAAGGGCAGTTATTATTTCTGGTAATTTTTGATAATCTCTATCATTCGACAATTCTCCACAGGTGTGCCGATAGTTAGGCGCAGCGTGTTCTCGCAGCCCCTCACTTTAGAGCGGTTTCTAACGATAACACCACCCTCAACAAGGGTGTCGTAGAGTTCATTGGCGTAGACGGTTTTAACAAGGATGAAGTTGGCATCGCTCTCGTAGATTCGCTCGATGAGTGGGATCTCCGCTAGCTCGCGTTTAACTCTCTCGCGCTCGCTAATGATAAGTGCCACCTGCTCCTCAACACCACTCTTAAGCCCCTCGCTCACACGCGCTTGGGTTAAGACGTTGATATTGTAAGGGTACTTAACACGGTTCATTAGCGATATAATCTCGCTTGATGCGAAGGCTAAACCTAGGCGCAGACCCGCCATGCCCCACGCCTTAGATAGCGTCTGCAACACGATAAGGTTGTCGTATTGGCTGAGTATCAGCAAGAAACCATCCCCCGCCGCGAAGTCGATATACGCCTCGTCAACAATAACTATACCCTCGAAGCGCTCAATGAGCGAGATGATATCCTCACTCTTGAAGCTATTGCCCGTAGGGTTATTGGGCGAGCACAACCACATCAGTTTACTATTCTCGTCAGCTGCTGCGAGTAGCTCCTCCACGGGAAGTGAGAAGTTTGCTCCTAACTGCACCTCGCGCATCTCTACGTCGTTGGTTGCCGCCGCCACCTTATACATACCATAAGTTGGAGCGATACTAATCGCGTTATCCACGCCAGGACGAGCAAAGACCCTAAAGGCTAGGTCGATAGCCTCGTCGCTACCGTTGCCGATAAATATACTCTCACTCGCCACACCCTTGATCTGCGACAACTGCGACTTTAGAAGTGCTTGGTGAGGGTCTGGATAGCGGTTCACACCATTATCAAAGGGGTTCTCATTGGCATCAAGCCACACCTCAATCTCTCCCCCCTCGTACTCGTCACGCGCAGTGGAGTAGGGTTCAAGTGCCAATATATTGGGACGCACAAGGCGTTTAATATCTTTCTTCATAATTACTTTAAAGAGTTAACTCTAAGTGTTACAGCGTTAGCGTGAGCATCCAAACCCTCGGCCGCTGCCATCGCGGTGATGGTAGGCGCTAGGTTCTTGATTCCCTCCTGTGAGAGTTCTTGGTAGGTCTGCTTACGCATGAAACTATCCAAGCTCACACCGCTGTAAGCGCGCGCCCAGCCCCCCGTGGGGAGTGTATGGTTAGTTCCCGAAGCGTAGTCGCCCGCGCTCTCGGGTGAGTAGTTACCAATAAAGATGCTTCCTGCGGTGGTGATCTCGCTCGCCACACCCCACGCATCACTCATCGAGATGATAAGGTGCTCTGAGGCGTACTCTTCGGCAAATTCAACCATCATAGCACGGCTATCAAAGACAATAGCGCGTGAGCTAGCAAGCGATTTAGCTATAGCTTCACCGCGAGAGAGGGTCTTGGTCTGCTCATCAATGGCAGCATCCACAGCCTCCGCGAAAGCCTCGCTATGACAAACAAGGATCGCTTGGCTATCGGCTCCATGCTCCGCCTGAGAGAGTAGGTCCGCAGCCACAAAAGCGGCATCGGCACTCTGGTCGGCAAGAACCAACACCTCGGATGGTCCCGCGGGCATATCAATAGCAACTCTGGAGGTGCTAACGATCTGCTTCGCCTTGGTTACATATCTATTTCCAGGACCAAAGATCTTATCTACTCGTGTAACGCTCTCTGTTCCGTAGGCCATAGCAGCTATCGCCTGCGCACCACCTAGTCCGTAGACCTTCGTCACGCCACACAGATCAGCCGCGTAGAGTACCTCGGGGGCGATCACCCCATCCTTAGCGGGTGTGCAGAGGACGATCTCGCGACACCCAGCGATCTTAGCTGGTATGGCGAGCATCAACACTGTCGAGACCAAAGGCGCCGTTCCACCAGGCACGTAGAGACCAACCATGCCAATAGCCACCGCGCGCTGCTTGCAACGCACGCCCTGCATTAACTCCATGTCGATACCCTTGTACATCTGTGCTGCGTGGAAACGCTCAATATTGCTCTTCGCTGTGGCAAGTGCCGCCTTAAGCTCCTCGCTTACACGCTCCCCCGCCTCACGACGCTGCTGAGCGCTCACCTCGAAGTTCTCAGGCGCAGAGCCTTCAATACGCTCAACGATTGAGCGCAGAGCCTTGTCGCCACCCTCGCGCACCTCGTCGATGATCTGAGTAACACTCTGTGCGATCTCGTCGTCTTGAGGGATGTTGCGCTGAGTGAGCGCTGCCCACATCTCACGCGAAGGGTTGTTGTATATTTTTAAGTGTTGCATCTTAGCGGATCATATTCTCAAGCGAGAGTACCAAGATACCCTCAGCTCCTAGAGCCTTAAACTTCTCGATAGAGTCCCAAAGACGTGACTCGCTGATTACAACATGTATCGAGCACCATCCCTCTTGCGCAAGAGGCAATACCGTAGGGCTACGCATACCTGGAACCAACGCAACAACCTCATTAACCTTATCCACTGGTAGGTTCATAAGCAGATACTTCATGCTCTTGCTCTCAAGGATTGTGTTGAAACGGAACACCAACTGGTTCAATATCTCGCGCTTCTCAGCCGACAGACCTTGGTTTGCGATAAGTACAGCCTCCGAATAGAAGATCTTCTCAACCTCTACAAGACCGTTCGATACAAGCGTACCGCCCGAAGATACGATATCGAAGATCGCATCTGCCATACCGACAGCTGGAGCAACCTCCACAGAACCTGCGATGGTGTGGATCTCGGCGTTGATGTTGTTCTCGTCGAAGTACTTCTTCAAGATCTCTGGGTATGAGGTAGCTACACGCTTACCGTTGAAGTACTCCAAACCTGTGTAGTCAACCGTTTTTGGTAGAGCTAGCGAGATACGGCAACCGCCAAAACCTAACCCTAGCACCTGCTCAACATCGTAACCCTTCTCGGCAACCTCGTTAAGCCCGACGATACCGATATCAGCAACGCCCATAGATACCGCCTGAGGGATATCATCGTCGCGCAAATAGAGCACTTCTAGTGGAAATCCATCCGCCTTTGAGATAAGTTTCCTCTTACTCTCGACCACTCCAATACCTGCCTCTTTGAGCATTCCAACACATTGTTCGTTGAGACGACCTTTCGCCTGAATAGCAATTCTAAGCATAATTCTTATTTTATTTTGTTTAATTTAAATTTCTAACCTACCAAATAGACAAAAACTCACCCTTTGTTGAGGTGAGTTTATATAATCTATGATCCTAATGCTTCATAATATACATGCAACCCTACCCCCTATTTAAGCGGTGATGATGATGTATATGACTGTGAGAGCAAGCCTCGCAACGAAACTTCCACAACATACTACTTAAATTGTACGATAACTCTCTTTTCATCTGGTCAAAGGTACTATTTTTGGTGTTAACCTCAAAATCTTTTTTATGAATATTTCAATTTTTTCGATAATTTGTCGTGATTTATTTGTCGGGTCAAACTTTATTGTTACCTTTGCAACGCTTTAGTACTAAATTAAAATCAAAAACAAACAGATGAAACAAGGTATTCACCCTGAGAATTATCGTTTAGTGGCATTTAAGGATATGTCCAATGACCATGTGTTTTTGTGTAGGTCCGCCGTTTCGACAAAAGAAACCATCGAAGTGAACGGCGAAACCTATCCCGTGTATAAGATGGAAATTTCTAACACATCTCACCCTTTCTATACTGGTAAGATGAAGTTGGTTGACACCGCTGGACGCGTCGATAAGTTTATGAACCGTTACGCAAAACGATACGATAAGAAGAGCACGAAGTAAGTAGTGATCTTTACAGATGATAAGGCGACTCAATTTTATTGGGTCGCCTTATTTTTTTTGTTTACATTAAAATATATCATACTGTTAATCGTCTTATTGAGAAAGAGGCATTATTGCCCTTGACAATTAAAATAGAGAAAAGATGATTACTGCTTTAAAACTGAGATTCAAAAAGCCCAAAGAGGTGCGATCTTTAAAGATTATAGCTGATAGATGTAAAAGTTGTTATAAATGTGTCGATATGTGTAAACGAAAGGTCTTTGAGATGGATCAAAAGCAAGGTGTTGCGATTGTTGCACACACAGAGAACTGTGTTGGTTGCGGTAAGTGTGTGCAAAAGATGTGTCGTTTTGGGGCGATTGAACTTGTATTAGCTTAAGATTTGTAAAATGGGAAAGAAAATAATTATTCGAATTTCGGTTATGTTAGCCATTGCGCTAACCGTGTCACTATTCGTAATGTTACTATGGAATTTATTGATTCCTTCAATTACGGGTTGGAGTGTTATAAACTTTTGGCAATCACTAGGTTTAGTGATCCTCTCGCGACTACTTTTAGGTAATTGGCAAGCTTTAAAACATAAGGCTCACAGTAAATTATCCCAAGAGGAAAGGTCTGAAATCAATGAGCAACTTAAAGGTATGAGCAAGGAGCAGAAGCTCTCTTTTATCAAGAGTTATATGACGCAAAAAAAACATGATAAGTAGAGAGCCTGCGGATACAGCGTTTCGAAGGTATGGGGCGCAACTTCGCCTCTTCATATCCAGATATATATCCTCTGATGAGACATCGGAGGATATACTTCAAGATATCCCCTTTTCTCAGATTAATGAGGCTACAGGAGTGCCGATAAACACGCTTATATCTCGCAAGCGATACGCGGTGCAGTATCTACGCAATAGTTTAAAGAGTATTTATTCTATCGACGGAGAATAGATAAATTTTTTCAGAAAAAAATATTTTTTCGCTATATCTCTTTAAATAGATGCGAAGTAATATTACTTTTTTTCGTATCTTTGTAGTACAAATAATTTAAACACAATATCATGGAATTTGAAGGAACTGTTTTTCAGATACTCCCCCCCGCAAGCGGAACCTCAGCTCGCGGTGAGTGGCAACGTCAAGAGGTAATCTTCGAGATGCAGGATGGAGCATACGCTCGCAAGGTGGCTGTCACATTCTTTAATAAGCCAGCCGATGTAGCGTCTCTAAAGATCGGAGGTACTTATACCGTCTCTTTTAACGTTGAGTCGCGCGAGTATAATGGTCGTTGGTACACAAATATCACAGCGTGGAGAGTGCAAAGCAAGCAGAGCGAGACTGCTAGCCCAGTAACTGCGCCAGACAATATGCCTCCTATGCCATCAGAGCCTAGTTATAGCGGTACTAGTTCAAGCGCAAACGACGTCGACGATCTACCATTTTAATCGTCACAGCAGAGGATAGAGTTAGTGGTTAGTAGTTAGTAGTTAGTAGTTAATAGTTAGATATTAATACCAAAACTACGGGCTACGGACTACAAACTAATTCGATATGGTTTTAAACACTTCAGTGTTTATAAAATGAAAAGTGTTAGATAGTTATCCAAATTTATTTGAGATAATTATCTAACACTTTTTATTGTAGAACGTAGTTCTTATACCACAGCGCAATAAAATAAAGGTCCGCGGGGAGCACCCCGCCCGTCGGAGACAGTCCTCGAGAATATATATACAACTGCCCTGCGCGGGCAGCGGCGGGGTGCTCCCCGCGGAGCTAATTTTTAGATAATACTAAAAATCAACTAATTTATTACGAATGGCATAAACCACAAGGTTGGCGGTGTTGCGGCAACCCGTTTTATCCATAATATTTGCGCGATGCTTATCGACCGTTCTCTTCGAGATAAACAACTCGTCGCTGATCTCTTGGTTGCTGAGTCCACGGCATATACCGATTAAGATCTCTGCCTCACGAGCTGAGAGTGAGTCACTATTATGCTGCTGCGAAGCGTTTGTATACATGCTTGTAGTTATCGACTCCAGAAGCTCTTGACTAAAGAAGTCGCCTCCCGCGGCAACGGTCTCAATGGCAGCTAGCACCTCGGCAATTTCGGAGTTTTTAAGCAGGAAGCCCCTAGCCCCCGCCTCTACCATACGCGTATAGTAGTGATTATCGCCAAACATTGATAAGGTGATAATCTTAAGTGACGGATCTCGTTTGAGGGCTATGCGTGTCGCTTCATCGCCCGAAATAGGCTCCATGGCGATATCCATAAATATAATATCGGCAGATGTAGTCTCAAGAATCGAGAGAAATTCCTCGCCGTTAGATACCTCTGCGACAACCTCGACATCTCCATATCGCTCCAATAGCCCTCGAAGCCCTCCACGAAAGAGTGCATGGTCGTCAACTAATATTACTCTATACTTTGCCATCTTACTTTTTTCTATTATCGCTACCTACGTCAATCCTAATTGTCGCGCTCATGCCCTTACCTTCCGAACTCACGATCTCTAGCTCTCCACCGAGGGAGTTGATGCGTGACGATATGTTTGATAACCCCATGCCACAATCAACAACTGCTGCGGGGTTGAAGCCACAACCATTATCGCTATAATCAACGATCAGCTTGGTGTTTGTTTGGCGCAGCGTGAGGTTTATAGCGCTACACCCTGCGTGCTTGAGAGAGTTATTAATAAATTCGCATACCACACGATATACAATAACCTCTATATCAGAATCGTATCGTTTAGCTTTGATATTAGACTCATACCGTATCTTCGTATTATGGATTGCTGCGCCCTGCTTGATGAAGTGTTGTATCGCACGGTTAACACCAAAATCGCTCAATATATGTGGCGAGAGGTTGTTCGATATTTCGCGCAGCGTACGTATCGCTTCATCTATAACATACGTTGTATTCTCTATTATTTCGCGCTGCTCACCAGGAGAACTCTTATCATGAGAGATTGCCGAAAGAGACATCTTCGCCGATGAGAGCAGAGGTCCAAGCCCATCGTGTAGCTCTTTAGATATGGTCGAGCGCGACCTCTCTTCAGTTCTAATTACAGCGGAGAGTATTCGTCGAGAGACAAGCTGTCGTTGTCGGTTAAGACGCTCAATATATATAAACAGCTTATGGGCATACATAACGCCAATCGAGAGACCTATGGATGCGATGATGCCTGTCCATATATAGATACTACTATTGGTGTCAACACCGTTTATCTCAAGGACTTGTATATAACGCTCTATGGAGAGAACCGTAAATCCAATGATAAAAAGTATCCATATCGAGTTATACTTAGTCGTGTGTATTAGTCGAATAGCATAGATGGTGGCTATGCTCTGAAATATAATCGTAATGATAAGAAGAATCTTGATATACATAGCTCTAGGTTTTAATACTGGTTATTTACTACTCTAAGAGAGTGTTTAATTTTGTATCGAAGTTCTAAAAGAACGAAAATATAAAACTTAAACAGTTTCTAAAATAGGTGCTAGCCTCTCGAGTGTTGTGTAGCTTGTCATATCGACATTGACGGGCACTACCGCCACATACCCACTCTCCATTGCCGCTATATCGCTATCCGTAGCCCCCACTTCGCTATTCTCGAAGGCTCCCGTGAGCCAGAAGTACTCTCTGCCGCGGGGGTCGGTGCGCGCTACGAACTTCTCTCTCCAGAAACCTCGGTTTTGTCGACGCACTTTGATACCCTTGATGTGGTGGGCAGGTAGGTCAGGAATGTTAACATTGAGACATAGCGGATAATCAATGTTCGAATTAAGGATGTTGTATATAATCTTCTCAGCGTATATCTTAGCAGCATCAAAATCGGCATACGACGTGTGATTGTCGAGCGAGAAACCAATGGAAGGGGCGTAGAAGTGACCCTCAATCGCAGCGCCCATAGTACCTGAGTAGAGGATGTTAGGACCTGCGTTTGTGCCATGGTTGATACCCGAAAGCACAAGATCTATCTTCTGGTTGTGCAGCATATAATCGGCAGCAAACTTAACACAATCAACAGGCGTGCCCGAGAGAGAGTATATCTCGATATTGTCATTCTTACGAATTGTATCTAGGTAGAGCGGATTGTAGACAGTAATAGCTTGGCTCGCTCCACTTTGTGAATCTCGAGGCGCCACAGCCACCACACGTCCAAACTTGCTGGCAACCTCAATGAGCGCCTCAAACCCCTTGGCTTTGTAGCCATCATCATTTGTGACAAGAATTAATCTCTCTCTTTTCATTTCAATAGATCTTTAACTATCGACAAAGATAGTTTTTTTTCGAAAATAACCAATAAATATTTACTAGATTATATTTTTTTTGTACCTTTGCCGCACCTATTCGTAGGTGGCGAAACAACCTCTTATATTGGGTGTTGAGGAGCTAGAGGGTGAGTTGTTGGGCTTAAGGGTTACTAAGTGGCTCTTTAGTGTGGCTTCAAATTCTCGGGATTATTGGAGTGTTCTCCAGTATGGTATCCTCGATGCAGCGATAATGTTGTGCGCAAAATATCAAATTTTATTGCAACAATGAGCAAAGATGCATTGATTAAGCTCGTAAACGAGCAGATGTGGACTAAGGGTGAGGCTGATATCCCAACTTTCCAAGCTGGTGACACCATCACCGTAACTTACAAAATCGTTGAGGGTAGCAAAGAGCGCCTCCAGTCATTCCGTGGTGTGGTAATCCAGATCAAGGGTACTGGTAAGACTAAGATGTTTACTATTCGTAAGATGTCAGGTAACGTCGGTGTTGAGCGTATCTTCCCTCTCTATTCACCCCACATCGAGAAGATCGAGGTTAACAAGTATGGTGTAGTTCGTCGCGCACGTATCTACTACTTCCGTGAACTTACAGGTAAGAAGGCTCGTATCAAAGAGCGTCGCGTAGTTCGCAAGTAATTCCTACTTGACACTAAAATCAAACGGGGAGCACACTTTTGTGACTCTCCGTTATTTTTTGTATTACTACACACCCAACGGACAGACACACTCTTAACCTGAGTTTTGGATAAGGGAAATTTATTGTTTACCTGTTAGTTTTATCAATTTCCCATATCTAAAACTCAGGTTATCGGCTTTTTAAAGCCGATGTATATTCGATAAACCCCTCTT
>JBCQVD010000070.1:0-11228 GCA_047173405.1 Rikenellaceae bacterium | reverse complement strand
ACAGGAACGCGTGGTGGAGCGGGTGAGAGGAGATCGAGACCGACCGCCGTATTGTCCGCAATCGCATAACCAAGCTCAAGGAGGATCTCAAGAAGATCGACCGCCAGATGGCAGTACAGCGCTCCAATAGAGGCTCTCTTGTGCGAATAGCTCTCGTTGGCTATACCAATGTTGGTAAGTCGACACTCATGAATATGATCTCGAAGAGTACGGTCTTTGCCGAGAATAAACTCTTCGCTACGCTCGACACCACAGTGCGCAAGGTGGTATTCGACAACCTGCCATTTCTGTTGAGCGACACGGTTGGTTTCATACGAAAGCTCCCTACTCAGCTCGTCGAATCGTTTAAGTCGACACTCGACGAGGTGAGGGAGGCAGATCTGCTACTTCATGTTGTGGATGTGTCACACCGCAACTACGAGGAGCAGATTGATGTGGTTAAGCAGACACTCACCGATATTGGAGCGGGTGACAAACCTGTTTTTCTGATCTTCAACAAGGTGGATGCTTATACCTATATTAAAAAGGACGAGGATGACCTGACCCCCGCCACGCGCGAGAACCTCTCACTCGAGGATCTTAAGGGTGGATGGATTGCCAAGGCTAATACACCATGTATCTTTATCTCGGCAAAGGAGAGGCTCAATGTCGAGAAGCTACGCTCGGATCTCTACGCTATGGTTCGAGAGATACACTCAGGACGCTACCCGTTCAATAATTTTTTATATTAACACTAATAAATCACAGTTATGGTAAATGTTGTATCGAACGAAAATTCGCTTCTTAGCATGTTTGTCCGTGAACTTCGCGACTCGGAGGTTCAAACCGACCCGCTTCGCTTTCGCCGCAACCTAGAGCGCACGGGTGAAGTTCTCGCCTACGAGATATCAAAGACTCTGGATTACAAAAAGAGGATGGTTACCACGCCACTTGGTGAGACCGAGGTTGCAGAGATCGAACATGGCGTTGTGTTGGCGACAATTCTACGTGCGGGCATACCTTTCCATAACGGTTTTCTCAACTACTTCGATCGTGCCGACAACGCGTTTGTCTCGGCATACCGCAAGAACCACAAGGATAACACCTTCGAGATTAAGCTGGAGTATGTATCGTGTGGCGATATCGAGGGCAAGACACTGATCCTTGTCGATCCAATGCTCGCAACGGGCTCTTCGGCGGTGCTTGCATACCGAGCACTTTGTGAGCAGGGGGGCAAGCCTCGCCATACACATATCGCTTCGGTTATAGCCAGCGAGCAGGGTGTGGAGTATCTTCGTCAACACCTAGCGCTTGATAACGTAACAATCTGGACTGCGGCACTCGACGAAGAGCTAACCTCGAAATCGTATATCGTCCCTGGACTAGGAGACGCTGGAGATCTCGCTTACGGCAAAAAAAAGTAGATTTATGATACGTCTAACCAAAGAGTTCACATTCGAGGCAGCACACACCCTGGAGGGTTATGATGGCGCTTGCCGCGAGATCCATGGACACTCTTACCACCTCTTTGTAACGATCAAGGGGCTTCCTAACCCCGACAAAAACTCGCCCAAACATGGCATGGTCATGGATTTTGGCGAGCTAAAAAAGATAGTCAACGAGGAGATTATATCGCGCCTCGACCACGCCTTTGTGATGTACCACACACCACAAAGCGAGGAGATTGCGGAGGTGCTAGAGCATAGATTCAAGAACGTGATACTGGTTGATTACCAACCGACATGCGAAAATATGTTGTACGACTTTGCGCAACGCATAATGAAGCGACTCCCTAAAAATGTAGAGCTATTCTCTCTAAAACTCAATGAGACAGCGACCTCCTTTGCGGAGTGGTACCACTGTGATAATATTTAACACACACAAATAGAGATGAAGAGTCTATATTTAATCGACGCCTACGCACTAATATTTAGATACTACTACGCCTTTATGACGCGCCCTATGCGCAACCGCGAAGGCATGAACACATCAATCGTCTTTGGCTTCACCCGACACCTGCGCGACCTCATTAAGCGAGAGTCTCCAGATCTGTTGGGTGTTGTATTTGACCCCGCGGGAGGATCTTTCC
This sequence comes from Rikenellaceae bacterium, assembly GCA_047173405.1. GTDB lineage: Bacteria > Bacteroidota > Bacteroidia > Bacteroidales > Rikenellaceae > Alistipes. The sequence continues at coordinate 9,160 of JBCQVD010000070.1, read as the reverse complement.
GCCGCGAGATATTCCCCGCCTACAAAGCCAATAGAGCGGCAACCCCCGAGGATATAATCACCTCTGTGCCATACGTCAAACGACTAGTGGAGGCGATGAATATCCCGATCCTTGAGGTGGCGGGGTACGAGGCCGATGATGTGATCGGCACTCTCAGCGTCAAGGGTGTCGACCAAGGCTACGAGGTCTTTATGGTCACCCCCGACAAGGATTACGGGCAGTTAGTGAACGAGCGCGCCAAGATTTATAAGCAGAGAGATAACAAGGTCGAGATTATCGACCGCGATGCTATATGCGAGAAGTACGGTATCGAGGATCCGATCCTTGTGCGCGATATCTTGGCGCTGTGGGGCGACGCCTCAGATAATATCCCGGGCGTGGCTGGTATTGGCGAAAAAACAGCCTGCAAGCTAGTCCAAAGTTGGGGTACGGTGGAGAATATAATCGCCAATAGCGACAAGATCAAGGGTAAGCAGGGCGCAAATATCGCAGCAACAACCGAGGAGTTGATGCTCAGCAAGCGCCTAACAACCATCTGTTTAGATGTACCGATTACCCTTGACGAGGAGTCGCTGCGACTTAAGGCGAGCGACAACGAAGCTCTCTACGAGCTATTCAAGGAGCTTAACTTCATAGCTCTGATCTCGGAGCTTGGTCTGAGACCCAAGACCTCGGAGCCACAACAAATAACACCCGCTAAAAGCCCCACGATGGAGCTTCAGGGCGATCTCTTTGCCGCTTTTGAGGCACCACAGCAAGAGGCAATCGTAACCCAAACTCCTGATGAGGAGCCTAGAGAGTTTAGAACAGCACAAAATACACCCCACACGTACCACACAGTAGAGAGCGAGGCGGCACTTCGAGAGCTTGTCGCAAAGCTCCAAAACCACAAAGAGGTATGTTTCGACACCGAGACAACGGGGCTTGATCCGATATCGTCGGAGATTGTGGGCATGTCGCTCTGCGTGGAGGCTGGCGAGGCGTGGTATATACCCTTCACTAGGGATAACAGCAAGTCATACAGCGAGATAATAGCTCCAATATTCGAGGATAAGACAATCACCAAGATTGGTCAAAATATAAAATTTGACGCTCTAGTGCTCAAAAATCTAGGCGTTGAGCTACACGGAAGGCTGCTCGACACCATGATTATGGACTACCTCATTGATGCCGAGTCGCGCCACAATATGACCGCCCTAGCGCGCAAATACCTCAACTACGAACCTATCGAGATCGAGACTCTTATAGGCAAGGGGGCACGTCAACTATCCATGGCGATGGTCGCGACCGATAAGATAGCAGAGTACGCTGCCGAGGATGCCGACATCACCATGCAGCTCAAGGAGACTATCTACCCACTGCTTAAGGAGCAGGGGCTAGACAGACTATACCACAGTGTCGAGGAGCCACTTATCATGGTTCTCGCCTCGATGGAGTACGAGGGGGTCAATATCGACACCAACGCGCTTGGCGAGTATGCTAAGGAGCTAAATACTAAACTCATAGAGCTACAACAGCAGATCCGCGACACAGCAAGCGAGCCACTGCTCAACATCAACTCACCTAAGCAGCTGGGCGAGATGCTATTTGGCAAACTTAAGATTGCCGAGAAGCCCAAGCTCACCAAGAGCAAACAGTACTGCACCGATGAGGAGTACCTCCAAGGGTTCGCCTCGAAACACCCAATAGTGGAGCTGATACTCGAATACCGAGGAGTCAAGAAGCTACTTTCGACATACGTTGAGGCGCTACCGCTGATGGTTAACAGCCAGACAAAACGAATACATACCTCATATAATCAGAGTGTTACAGCCACGGGGCGACTATCGTCTACAAACCCAAACCTTCAGAACATTCCTATTCGTGATGCGTTGGGGCGCCCTATTCGTGCCGCGTTCATCCCTCGCAATGAGGATCACTTGCTGCTAGCTGCCGACTACAGCCAAGTGGAGTTGAGAATTATGGCGCACCTCAGCGGTGACCCATCACTTATTGAGGCGTTCGAGAATGGCGAGGATATACACACCGCAACAGCCGCTAAACTCTACGGCAAGTCAACTCAGGAGGTGACCTCTGAGGAGCGCCGCAGAGCTAAGACCGCCAACTTCGGTATTATTTATGGTATCTCAGCCTTTGGACTCTCGCAGCGACTCGATATCTCGCGCACGGAGGCTAAGGAGTTAATTGATGGATACTTCGCGTCGTACCCCAAAGTCAAGGAGTATATGGATCGCGCAATTTTAGAATCACAACAAAAGGGCTATGTGGAGACTCTCTTTGGGCGACGTCGCTACCTACGCGATATCACCTCGCGCAATGCGATAGCCCGCGGAGTGGCTGAACGCAACGCCATCAACGCGCCTATCCAAGGTAGCGCTGCCGATATTATGAAGCTCGCAATGGCGGGAATACACGCAGCATTTAAACGCGAAGGTATTCAGTCAAAGATGATTATGCAGGTACACGATGAGGTTGTTATCGACACCCTCAAACGCGAGGCGGCTAAGGTACGCGAAATTGTCGTCCGCGAGATGGAGGGGGCAGCGCAGTTGAGCGTTAAGCTGACATCAGAGTGCGGCGAGGGCAATAACTGGTTGGAGGCACATTAAAACAGAGAATAAAATGTTTAAGAAGAGACTACTTGCAGCCGCGATATCAATACTTATGCTATCACTCGGATGGTTAGGGGTAAGCGGTCTGACTCTACTTGTGGCAATCGTGCCACTACTATGGATCTCACACACTACGGAGCATAGCCGCAAGGGGTGGTGGAGCATGTTCGCTTGGACACTCTTCGTAACCTTCGGATGGAACGCAGCAACTATCTGGTGGCTAATATACGCCACTGGTGCGGGCTTTGGCGGTGCGGCTGTGGTGACTACGCTCGTCACAACCACTGGTTTTATGCTCTACCACGCCGCGATAAAGCGAGCTAGCAGAGCACTCTCCTACACACTTCTTGCTTCGGCTTGGATTGCCCTCGAGTACACCTATATGCTGAGTGACTTCTCGTGGCCATGGCTGATCCTTGGCAACGGACTCTCCAACGACAGATGGGCTGTGCAGTGGTACGAGTATACGGGTATCTACGGTGGTTCGCTCTGGATACTTATAAGCAACATCCTAATCTTCGAGGCGTGGCGCACAAGGTCAAGGTTCACAGCTGTTTGTGCATCTCTCGTTGTGGTTGTGCCGCTCATCGTCTCAACTTATATCTACCACAGCTACCAGGAGGGCGAGCAGATGGTCGAAGTGTCGGTTATCCAACCCAATATCGACTGCTACGATAAGTTCAACGGCAGCATAGAGACACAGAAACGCAATATTATCGACCTTATCTCTAATGTACCTAGCACTTCGCAGTTTATCTTTATCCCCGAAACAGCGATTCCTGAGTACTATCACGAGGCACAGATTCTCTCTTACCAATACATACGCGAGCTGCGCGATACGCTCAATTCACGACTCCCGAACACTATGATTGTCGCAGGTACCAACACCGTTATCAACTACAAAGCAGGCGAAGAGAGCTGGACCGCGAGAAGTAACAATAGTGGTGGCTACTACGATATCTTCAACTCCGCGTTGGCGCTCACAGCACAGCACACCCACACACCCGTACACCATAAAGCGCGTCTTGTGGTGGGCGTTGAGAGTACACCTAACTGGGTCTTTGATATCTTTAAAATCTTTGTCATCGACCTTGGCGGCATTGTGGGGCAGATCGGCAAAGGCGACACTGCGACAATATTCAACCACAACGGCATTAACGCCTCACCCTCAATCTGCTACGAGGCTCTATACGGTCAATTTATGGGCGAGTATGCTCTGAATGGCGCGCAGTTCTTTGGCATCATATCCAATGACGGTTGGTGGGATGACACCCCCGCACACCGACACCTATATTCCATGTCAGCCCTCCGCGCTATTGAACACCGACGCTCTATAGCGCGCAGTGCCAATACTGGAATCTCGGGGTTTATCAACCCTCGAGGCGACAGCGTAGAGTCCCTAGGGTGGGATAAGCGAGGGGTCTTAACACACCAAATATCACTCAACGATGCAATAACAGTATACGCACGCTACGGGGATTACATAGCTTCTGTTGCAAGATTTATCGCTGCGATGGCTGTTTTATACCTCTTTGCTTACTGCATCAAACGACGTAACTATCTCGACTAAATGAGCTACGAACAGACTATCGAGTATCTATTTTCTGCCATGCCCTCATTTCAGAATGTGGGGGGCGATGCCTACAAACCTGGGCTGGAGAGAATCCGCGAGTTCTGTCAAAGGCTCGACAACCCTCAACGAAAATATTTCGTAATTCATATTGCTGGCACCAATGGCAAAGGCTCAACATCGCACATGCTCGCCTCTGTACTCCAAGCGGCTGGATGGGGTGTTGGACTCTTCACCTCGCCTCACCTGCACGACTTTCGCGAGCGCATGCGTATCAATGGCGATATGATCTCTCAGGAGGAGGTCGTTGCCTTCGTCGACCAACACAAAAAGAGCATGGAGAGCCTCTCGCTATCATTCTTCGAGATGACAGCAGCGATGGCGTTCGACCACTTTGCGCGCAATAAGGTTGAGGTCGCCATCATCGAGACTGGGCTTGGCGGACGTCTCGATGCCACCAATATCGTAGAACCTCAACTAACCATCATCACCAACATAGGCATCGACCACACCAAATACCTCGGCACCACAATCGAACAGATTGCAGCCGAGAAAGCAGGCATCATAAAGCACAGTGTTCCGATCATCCTAGGGGAGAGCTGCGACGAGTACAATACGATTATCGAACATAAGGCAGAGGAGGTGGGCGCCCAACTTATCTATGCCGAGAAAGCGATAAAATGGCTATCTACACAGGCAACAAAAGATGGTCAACTCATTGAGTTTGAGCGCCAACGCGACAGAAAGCAGTACAGCGTAGAGATTGACTTGCGAGGAGAGTATCAATCCCGCAACCTTATCACAGCTTGCGCTGCTCTCGACTATATCAACCGCCATAGCCCCTTAACAGTAAGCACACACTCCTTTCATGATGGATTGCGCAACGTTACACAGACAACATCGCTCCAAGGCAGGTGGCAACAGATAGGCTCCGCCCCGACGATCATCTGCGACACAGGGCATAATGGGCATGGGCTAGAGTATGTCGCTCGCCAGCTCAAAGGGTGCGAATACAGCAATCTGATCTGTGTAATGGGCTTTTCAAACGACAAGAGGCTAGAGGATATCATACCTCTCTTCCCCAAAGATGCACTATATATATACTGCCGCCCTAAGGTGGAGCGAGCCTTTGACCCTCACCATATATCAGGCGTAGCGAACACCCTAGGCTACCGCTGCGAAGTTGTCGAGAGTGTCGAGGAGGCACTCAACCGCGCCAAGAGCATCGCCACAAAGGAGGATATGATCTTTGTTGGCGGAAGTAATTTTGTTGTATCAGAGATAATTTAAATACTGAGGACTGTCTCCGACGGGCGGGGTGCTCCCCGCGGAGCTATTTTTTGCATCGCACATTGGGCTTAGAGCTAGCTCTAAGATTTTGAAATCCAAGTTATTCCAGCAAATAAATTTGCGAAATAACTAAGATGTCAAAATTTATTAAATACCTTTGGTATTTAAACCCAATGCGAATAACACTAAGTCCCAATCTACTCTATAAACAATAGATTACAAAAATTTCACACAACATCAATAAATTTCAAAATATGAAACCACTATACATCTGTTACCCTAAGTGCTCGACATGCAAAAAGGCACAAACATGGCTAGAGAGCCAAGGGGTTGATTTCGAGCTACGCGACATTGTAAAGGCGAACCCTAGCCGCGAAGAGCTAGAGGGATGGATCGAGCGCAGCGAACTACCAATTTCGAGATTTTTCAACACCTCGGGCATCCTCTACCGCGAGATGAACCTCAAAGATAGAGTTAAGAACGATTCACACGATGAGCTACTCACGCTGCTCGCAACAAACGGCATGATCGTCAAGCGCCCACTTCTCGTCACCGACAAAGGTGTATGGGCAGGATTCAAAGAGGATAAATGGAGCAAGCTGCTCTAAAAGGGGTCGACTAACTAACAACACAGTCGCAATCAAAGCGTATTATAATAACAAGCCCTAGAGTGAATCATGATTCACTCTAGGGCTTGTTAAAACGATAACCTATTGACAAATGTATATTACAGTTGTTACTGCTTTTCGTATAATTTGCCATCACCTGACGGTGAATCAAGAAGCATATCTTTTACGCTATCGAAATCTACCACATTATCACCATATTCAGTTACATAGAAAGACTCTATTAAATTATTATTATCGCCATATACATAATAATAGTTAACAAAATCAAATCCTAACGACACATAATCTGCAATTGTGCCATCAAATATTCCCTTCATATATAACAATGCAACTATATCATCCTCCACATAATACAAACCATACTCCTCATACACATCTTCATCACCCACATATCTCAAAGAGAAACTTCCGTCTCTATTGAATATAATAGTTTTCGAGTATGGCAAAGTTGATCCAGGGGAATTAAAGACCCATGTACCCAACAGCTCGCCAGAGTACGGGGTACCACCAGAGATGCCTCCATTATCAATATTTCCATCATCATCACTTGAACATCCTGTAAAAATCACAGCAGCAATCATCGCTACAATCGAAAATAATTTCTTCATAATTTTATACTTATTTTAAATTTATCGCATATATCGCACGAAACTCATTCAACAAAAGTACAATTTTTTTCTTAAAACAGCAACTTATACACTAACATTTTAAGAATACAACATACAAGAATAAACTTATTTTTAGTATCCGAGAAAACTCTTTGTAATCTATTTAATGATTTTAGTGTTAGTAAATTATAAAGAGATTAGATATTGAGGGCTTACGCTTTATTCGCATTGTATCAATGTTTAGTGGCTAGTTTCTTAACATTTAACGCTTAACACTAAACACTGAACTAAGGCAGTCCTCGGTTTGGTTCTAAAAAATATCTCTAAAACTGTGCCGTAACACCAAAAGTAGGCAGCAGTGTGCCGCTCACGCTCTCGATATACTTCATCTCGTAGTGTCCTGGATTCGAAGGGTTCTCGACACCTGTGCTTACAGGAATATCAGGCTCTCGATACTTACTCACAAGCGCATTCTGCAAATCGAGATATAGACCCAATTTCCACCTCTCGAAGTAAAAAACCTTATCTACTCGCAGATCTAGCTGTGCGTAGGGGTCGAGGCGCATGGTGTTATATTGAGAGTAGTCATACGTCGGGCGTCCGCTGATATCCCAATCTATGATATTTGATGAGGCATCCACATCGTAGGGGGTGTAGGGAGCAGCCCCCGTAGCACTCACCTTAGCCCCGAAGCTCCAGCCATCTCTCACGAAATATGTGCCCGAAAGGTTGATAATATAGCGCGTATCCCACGACGAAGGGCGATAGGATGAATCCGCGGAACTCTTATACTCACTTTTAAAGAGTGTCACAGCGCCAACCAGCGACAGCCGCCCACGCTTCTCGTAACGCGCCATCATCTCGACACCATACGCGCGACCATGTCCATCCTGACGCAGCGCCTCATTGCCCACAATACCGTAATCATCACCTAGATCCGCCAGCGGGATATCGTCCTCGATTATGATGGGCATCTTAGAGTAATATTTATAGAATCCCTCCACCGAAAATCGCAGTTCGCGCCTTGTGCTCCACGCCGCGCCCAGAGCAAACTGCCTCACGTTGATATAGTCGAGGTCACGATTTACCAACTCGCCATCCTCTTGATAGCTAAGCGATGTGAGCGATGGCATTTGATAATAAATCGCACTATTGGCACTAAGCGAGAAGCCACCATCGAGCTGATAGCTCAACGACAAGCGAGGCGAAAACTGCCTCCACAGCTCCTTTGTGGATGAAGAGAAGTTATTGGCTGCAAAGTGCCCGCCCAGTGACGCTGCAAAGCGCTTGTTTGCGGATGAATATGTGCTACCCGCAAAGAGTGTCCAATCCCATAACTCAATGGAGCTAACGTAGATATCTTCGCCCACCGTGGAGCGCATATACGAATCGACATGGTAGCTAGTGTGACTCACGTCTGCACCATAGCTAAGCGTAAAACGATCAAAGTAACTGCGGTTATCGCTGCGCAGCGTGGTACGCCTATCACGCGATGAGATATCCATATTGAGATTCTCAGCTATGGACTCATCATTATCTTGGTACTTGATATTGAGGTTATTGAGATACGATTGACTTAGACTCAACCGCTGGGAGTGTCTCCTCGAAAAATGCCTATACGACAGCCCCACAGTGTACCCCTGCTGCTCTATGCGAGGCAGGTAGCCGAGGATATACTCCGCACTCTCGCTCGTCGCTTCGTCGTTGAGGCTCATATCATCCACCGCCGCAATAGCGAGCAGCGTCAACTCATGGCTACGTGCAGGGCGGTAGTTTAGCTTCAACTGACCATCAATAAAATTGGGCAAGAACGGCAACTCTAACGCCTTGAACAGCAGCTGGAGGTATGACTGGCGCACCGAAAAAAGGTAGGTCGTTTTATCACTGAGGTGACCATCGCCACTCAGCGCCACCTCCGATGCCCCGAGGGTAGCCTTGAAGTTTTGAGCATCACCATCACCATCACGAAGCTTGATATCGAGCATCGAACTCAGCGCGCCGCCCTTATCCACGGGAAAAGCACCAGTATAGAAGTCAATCTCACGGATCAGATCGGCATTGATGATACTCACCGGTCCACCCGAAGCCCCCTGCGTCGAGAAGTGGTTGATATTAGGGATCTCGATACCATCGACGTAGAACTTGTTTTCGCTCGGCGCGCCACCCCTAACAATGAGATCATTACGATACGCCGCGGGCGAGAAGGCTACACCTGCGAAATTACTAACCACACGCGACACATCCCGATTTGCCCCTGGACTTTTTTCAATCTGCTGCATACCAATACGCTGCATGCTCACAGGACTCTGCGCCACACGCTCAAAGGGCGAACGTCTCACAACCACCTCTTCGAGGTTATTTACGGTCGATCGTTCCATCATGATCTCGACCCTCGGTGTTGTTGCCGAGATCTCGACATCCGCAGAGATAGCCCCCTCGTACCCCACCCTA
>JBCQVD010000069.1:0-11240 GCA_047173405.1 Rikenellaceae bacterium | reverse complement strand
ATCGTAGAGTCTTCATTCTACCTCGTTAAGGGAAGCAATATTCAACACGTTGATATCGACGAAGTGCTTAATCAATAGTTGAGTGTTGAGTGTTGAGTGTTGAGTGTTGAGTGTTGAGTGCATAAACTAATAACATTTAACATTCAACGCTAAACATTAAACACTAAACGCACTATAACAGTGATTTGAGATCCTTCTTAATTTGAGCCTTTAACTCCTCGAGGGAGTTAAATTTCATCTCCGAGCGTAGCTTACGCCCCAGAGTGATGGTGACCACCTCTCCGTATAGGTTGAGACTCTCGCCTATGATATGTGTCTCCATGCGGCGAGCGGTTTTACCTATCGTTGGGTTGCTCCCAATGTTTGATATTGACCTCAGAGGTTTCGGATGCCCTTCGATACTAATCCACGATTCATAGACCCCATTCTCTACCCCGAGAGTTGGGTCTATTGCTATGTTGGCTGTGGGAAAGCCTAGCTCACGTCCCAGCCTGCGCCCTTGTTCAACTACGCCTTTGATGGTTATCATATCTCTTTTGTGAGGCGTCGAACGAGTGAATATTGCGAGAAGAACTCTTTACCAAAGACTCTTATTACGGTGTATGATGGTATGGCTAGAAGCATACCCACAACACCTGCGAGGTGTCCCGAGATTAGGATAACTAAGAAGATCTCAAGCGGATGAGCCTTAACCCTCTCGGAGTAGAGTAGTGGTTGAATGAAGAAGTCATCAAAGAACTTGATAACAAGTATTGTCGAGATTATAACTATCAATGTATTCTCTATACCAAGAGTCTCGATAGGCGATATGGTTCCGAGAAATATAGAGATCATAGCACCAATAGAGGGTCCAGCGTAGGGTATAACATTGAGAACACCCATAACGACACCTATGAAGATAGCATTTGGAGTGCCCATACCAAAACAGAGCATCGAGATCGCTATGAGTGAGCCAATGATGATGCTCTCTGTAATAATACCGATAAAATAGCGCCCCAACAGGTTTGATATTGAGGTTAATGCACGCTCGATGTTAGTATGAAATTTTGATGGAAAGAGCCCTGATATCATAGCGACAAAGAGTCCATCCTCTTTTAAGAAGAAGAATGTTATAAACGATATCGAGAAGAGCGAAATTACAGATGAAAATATTATACTAACAATTGAGGTAAAGGCGTTGTTGACCATCCCTAGATTGACGTAGTTATTAATCGCTTTAGATATCGAAGCCCCAAGGTCTAACTCGCTTTGAGCTATCGAGAGGAATGTCTGTATGTTGTGTTGTGCTCTGTGCAGTGGTGTCTCTATTGCGTTTAGTGTCTCCCCGATATTGATCTTTGACAACTCATGTAGCTTTGAGAGCATTAGAGGCACAAGTAGCGAGAACAGTGTGGCAAAAATAGCCCATATCGCGAGTAGGGTGATAAACGCTGCCGCTGAACGGTGAATCTTTATACCCTTAATAGAGAGGCGTTCAAGTAGATTGACAAGAGGTCTAAACATCACTGCGAGCACCGCTGAGACGAGTATATATATCACAACGGAGCTAAAGTACCACACCAAAAATACAGCAAGAGCCGTAAGTGATACTCCAACAATAAATTTTATGACCCCTTCAAAATTCATTTTTTATTAACCTTTAAGGCGCGCAATAGGTGTTTGTGAACCGACCACACGATCTCCAATTTCAACAAGTACTTCACTATCTTTTGGGATCAGGATATCGAGTCGTGATCCAAACTTAATAAATCCAGCGATATCGTTCTGTCTCACTCTATCACCGACCTTCATATAGGATACAATGCGTCGAGCGACGAGTCCTGCCACTTGACGGAATAGAACCTTTTCGCCGCTATCCATCTTAATGACCGTTGTTGTACGTTCATTTTCGGTGGATGATTTAGGGTGCCAAGCGACCAAGAAGCGTCCAGGATGATACTTGAAGTAGTCGACAATACCTCCTACGGGAAGCCAGTTGATATGAACATTCGTGATAGACATGAATATTGATATCTGCATCATTTCGCCCTTGAGGTGCTCATCTTCGGTGACCACCTCGGTGACCACAACGCGTCCATCGCAAGGCGAAAAAATCAACTCGTTGTCGTGGATCTTAACTCGTCGAGGCTCTCGGAAGAAACCCACAACGAAGAGCCAAAAACAGAAGAAAATAAGTGCACTAACCCACAATATAAGCTCCTTGTTTTGACTGCTTACAACCTTTGAGAAGCCAAACCACATAGCAAGGCATATTAATGCCGATGTGGCGATAATTCTATAACCCTCTTTATTTATTTTCATCTTATTTAGTTAAGTTGATTATTAATAGGTAAACCATTACAAATGGTGCTGATATTATCCACGCATCAAAGCGATCTAGGATACCTCCATGCCCAGGTATGAGTGCTCCTGAGTCTTTAACTGCTGCGGAGCGTTTGAACATAGACTCTACTAAGTCGCCAAGAGAGCCGCTCACCGATGTGATAATGGCAATACCACACCATATAACATACTCTCCTTGCATGAAGTACGCAACTGCTGTACCAACTATAAGTGAGCCGACAATGCCGCCGAAGAGACCTTCCCAAGTCTTCTTTGGAGATATCTTTTCGCATAGAGGATGGCGTCCGCATGTAATACCTACAAGGTATGCGAATATATCGTTCGATGCGATGAGTAACATGTAGCAGAGCATTATCATAGGTTGCCACTCTCCACCGCTAATCTGTATCGGAATACCTATCATTAGGGTCATTGGAGAGGCTATGTAGAGCAGAGGCATCAGCGTAAGGGCTATATTAAGAAGTGCCCCTTCACGCATCTTGAATAGTTCAATAATGAAGCAGAGAGGTATTACCGCGATAACGAAAAGTGCTATTGGAATACTATACCCGCTCTGAAGAAAGAAGCCATCAAACCCAAATGCAAATATTGCAACTGCGGCACTTATACCCACAGCTTGTAGTGGTTGGTGTGTCGAGCGTATGCATATTTGGTAAAATTCATACATACATCCGATAACAATAAGAAGCATTATAGCCCCAAAACTCCAGATACTACAGAGTGTTGCACCTATTAACAGTAGCGCCATAACGATGGCGCTTACTGTCCTCATGCCTAGGCTTTTGAATTTATCATGCATTATTTAGTTTGTTAGGTTGGTTTTTATACACTGTTGTTGTTGCAAACACAACAACAACAGTGTATAAGAAGCTTTTTCTTAATTGATAGTGGTATTACTATCTTCGTTGCTCTCGTTCTTTTTACTCTCGGTGGCGCTATCACTGTCGGTGGTTGTTGCGCGAACCTCCTCGGCGTGGTCTGCTTCACCCTCTTGTGTTGCCGCCTCTACTGTTTTGGCTGCTTTTGCCGCTTCAGCTGCCTCCTTAGCGATATCTTTCTTGCGCTTACCGAAGATCTTCTCTACATCCTCTGTGAATACAACCTCACGCTCAAGAAGTAGCTCTGCAAGTTCAACGAGTCCCGCTTTGTGCTCTGTTAACACTTGAGTCGCCATAGCGTATGCCTTAGATAACATCTCTTTAGCTTCGGTGTCGATTAGCTGTGCAGTCTTTTCAGAGTATGGTTTGGTAAAGCCCATGTCTGATTGTCCCGACGAATCGAAGTAACTCATATCGCCCACCTGCTCGCTCATTCCATAGTAAGCGACCATGGCGTACGCCTGCTTTGTTACGCGCTCAAGATCATTGAGAGCACCCGTCGATATCTCACCAAATGTCATCTGCTCAGAGGCACGACCCGCTAGTGTTGCTGCCATCTCGTCCATCAATTGTTCGCGAGTGGTTATTTGTCGCTCCTCAGGGAGGTACCATGCCGCACCTAAGGCTTTGCCTCGTGGTATAATGGTCACCTTGATTAGAGGTGATGCATTTTCGAGTATCCAACTCACTGTGGCGTGACCCGCTTCGTGGTAGGCTATTCGTCGACGCTCCTCGTCGGTGATTATCTTGTTGCGCTTCTCGAGTCCACCAATAATTCTATCTACGGCAGCTAGGAAGTCATCCTTTGTCACAAACTCTTTGTTGTAGCGCGCCGCAATAAGTGCAGCCTCATTACATACGTTGGCTATGTCAGCACCCGAGAAGCCTGGTGTTTGACGTGCGAGGAATGCGCGGTCTAATGATGGATCAAGTTTTAACTTGCGTAGGTGTACGTTGAAGATCGCTTCGCGTTCAGTGACATCAGGTAGCCCTACGTCAATTTGTCTATCGAAGCGACCTGCGCGAAGTAGAGCCTTATCAAGAATATCGGCGCGGTTTGTTGCTGCGAGGACAATTACTCCTGTGTTTGTTTGGAAACCATCCATCTCGGTGAGTAGTTGGTTGAGGGTATTCTCGCGCTCGTCATTGCCCGAGAATCCTGCATTCTTACCGCGAGCACGTCCAATGGCGTCGATCTCGTCGATAAAGAGGATACATGGCGATTTCTGCTTTGCTTGTTCGAAGAGGTCTCTCACGCGCGAAGCGCCAACACCTACGAACATCTCAACAAAGTCGGAACCCGACATTGAGAGGAATGGGACGTTAGCTTCGCCCGCCACAGCCTTAGCTAGAAGGGTTTTACCTGTTCCTGGAGGGCCTACAAGAAGTGCTCCCTTAGGTATCTTTGCTCCTAGTGCAATATACTTTTCGCTTTTGCGCAGGAAGTCGACGATCTCCATAATCTCAACCTTAGCCTCCTCGAGTCCCGCCACATCTTTGAAGGTGATGCGTGTAGCGTTCTCTTTGTCGAACACTTGAGCACGAGCCTTGCCGACATTCATAATGTTGCCTCCCGCTCCACCTGCTCCACCACGCATACCACGCATGATAAAGATCCATACTCCAATAATGAAAACCCATGGGAGTATCGAGAAGATTATATCTTTCCATCCGCCCCCTGGATTCTCGTACGCAACGTCAATCTTTTGAGGTGACATCGCTTGTGCCGACGCTAGGTCTGAACGAAAAGCATCGACTGAAGGTATTGTAAATTGTAGTTGATACCCAGTGGTTGGGATATTTGAATATCGCTTTTGTAGAGTGTCAGCACGTAGCGCCTCGATACACTGCTTGGTTAGATATACATCTGCTCTATCTCGGTTGATGATCTCGATTTTTTCGACCTCTCCACGACGAACCATCGGCTCGACCTCGCTCCAGTTACTTTTGATAGGGTCGCTTTGTTTGCCGGTGAAGAACCAATACCCCACCATGAGCGCACCTACGGCAATGTATATCCATAACCAAGATGGCTTAAATTGTCCAATGCTACCACCTTTCTTTGGCGTGTTATTCTGTTTTTTTGCCATGTTTACTAATCTTTCTCAAATATTATAACCTCAAATCACGACGTTGCGTTGGAGGTTACTCACTCTCGTATTTTGTTGCTGGGGCATCGGCCCAAAGCTCCTCTAGTTTGTAGAAGTCGCGTAGCTCACTCTGGAAGATGTGAACCACAACATCAACATAATCCATAGCGATCCATAGCGCCATTTGTCGTCCTTCGCATCTCCAAAGCTTCTCTTTGAGCTTCTCCTCCATCGCCTCTTCGATACCTCGCGAGATAGCATCTACCTGTGTTGTAGAGTCGGCGTGGCACACAACGAAGTGCGAGCATATAGCCCCATCAAATCCTGTAAGGTCGAGGGATACAATATTCTTACCTTTTTTATCTTGAATTGCTTCAACAATAGTTTCAATCATCTTTTCCATAAATCTTTTTCTGTGTCGTTTCTTTTTTAACGCTATAATTGTGCAAAATTACATAAAAGTAATCAAAAATAAAAGGTTAATGAGCACAATAAATATTATCATCTGGTTTGATACAGTCTAATATGGTATTACTCAGTGCGTTGATGATTGATTTTTTGACATAACTTCTTCTCACCGCCACGGCGATTGTGCGCGAGGGGTTGTTGCCCCACAGCATGCGAACCCTCTCGCGGCGGTTAGCGGGGATATACTCTATTGCCATCTCGGGGATTATGGTGAGTGTCGATGTGCAGTCGACAATGCGCATAAGTGTATCTATGGAGCCTGAGACAAATGAGTAGTGCGAAGGGTTGTCGCGTTTGGCAACACACAGCTCAAGAACCTGATCGCGCATACAGTTACCATTGCTTAGCAGCACCAGCTCGCTGATGTCGATATCTTTGATCTCGATATTCTTGTGGTTGAATAGCCTATTCTCGGGTGAGAGGTAGAGGTAGAAGCGGTCGTTGAAAAGCGGTATTTCTGTGATCCCTTCGCCGCAGGTGTCGCCAGCAACAAGTGCGGCGTCTATACGGTCGCTCTTGAGTGCCTCTATAATGTCGCTTGTGACCATGTCGCACACCTCCAACTCTACTTGTGGGTAGCGGCTCACAAACGTAGGGATAAATTTATGAAGTAGGTATGGCGAGATGGTCGGTATTACCCCTAATCGAAGTTTGCCAACTGTTGCTCCCTGCATCTCAAAGACAGACTCTTTCACACGTTGGAACTGCGATATAGCTTCGCGCGCCTGCTTCACTACAATCTCTCCTATTTGTGTGGGTATGACTGGTTTACGGCTACGGTCGAGGAGCGTTGTTCCGATCTCCTCTTCGAGCGCTTTTATCTGCATGCTAAGAGATGGTTGGGTGACGTAACACTCATTGGCAGCGGTTGAAAAACTACCGCAATTAACAACAGCTAATAGGTACTCAAGTTGTATGATTGTCATGATAAAATATTAATATTATGTCCAAAGGTATAAAATATATCTATAATAATGTGCGTCTATGTTAATTTTTTATACCTTTGTGGCGTAATTAAAGAAATTTAAAATTTATCATGGAGACAGTCCTTAGCGGAATAAGACCTACAGGTCAACTACACCTAGGTAATTACTTTGGTGCACTTAAGAACTTTACGAAGATGCAGCACGATGCAAACTGTTTCTTCTTTATTGCTGACTATCATGCCCTCACAACGCATCCAGACCCTAAAACCCTGCACTCTAATATTCGAGGTGTATTGGCGGAGTATTTAGCGGCTGGTCTTGATCCAGAGGTGGCAACAATCTATGTTCAAAGTGATGTGCCTCAGGTAACAGAGCTATCGACACTACTCTCAATGCACGCCTATTTGGGCGAGTTGGAGCGCACTGTATCTTTCAAAGATAAGGCACGTAAGCAGCCAAATAATGTTAATGCGGGACTTCTATGTTATCCAGTGCTTATGGCAGCGGATATCCTGCTTCACCGCGCAGCGAAGGTTCCTGTGGGTAAGGATCAAGAGCAACACCTTGAGCTTACACGCGTCTTTGCGCGTCGTTTTAACTCTATGTATAATGTTGATTTCTTCCCCGAAAGTCAAGCGTATAACTTCGGTTCTGAGACTGTCAAGATCCCTGGTTTGGATGGCTCGGGTAAGATGGGTAAGAGTGAGGGTAACTGTGTCTACCTAAGTGATTCGGATGCAGTAATTCGCAAAAAGGTGATGAAGGCGACGACTGATTCGGGTCCCGTAGAGCCAAACTCGCCAATAAGTGAACCAGTGCAGAATATCTTTACTATCATGGAGTCAGTGAGCGACGCCTCAACCATAGAGTACTTCAAAGATAAATACGCTTCGTGCGAGATCCGCTACGGAGACCTTAAAAAACAGTTGGCTGAGGATATCATCACCTCCATCTCTCCTATTCGTGAGCGTATCGAGGCGATATACAACGACGAGAAGTATCTTCACGAGGTTACAGCCTCGGGTGCTGAGCGAGCACGCAAGAGCGCCGACGAGACAGTTCGTCAGGTGCGCGAGATAATGGGTATCTACCACTTTTAGTTCTTGGTAACTTTTGGTTATGAAGAGAGGCGTTAATGATATGATTTATCACGCTGCGCTGCGTCTTTCGAGGCGTTTGAGCAATAGGCAGGTGATGATAATACTAGCCGTTATTGTGGGTATGTTGGCCGCTTTTGCGACCTACCTATTTGAGATCTTGTTGCACGCTATAAATAGCTGTTTGGTGAATTGGTTCCCTATTGATCAGTCTCACCCTCTATTTTTGATCTATCCGATTATTGGTATAATATTAGTGACGCTCTTCGTGAAGCATATCGTGCGCGATAATATCTCGGAGGGAGTGACTCGCGTGCTATACGCGATCTCGCGCGGCAACTCAAATATAAAAAGTCACAATACTTGGAGTTCTGTTGTCGCCTCATCGACGACAATCGGTTTTGGTGGTTCGGTAGGTCCCGAGGCGCCTATCGTCTTGACGGGAGCGGCTATTGGTTCAAAGGTTGGTCAGGTGGCTCGACTCAACTATAGAAATACTACGTTGCTTCTAGGGTGTGGCGCTGCGGCAGCCGTGGCTTCAATCTTTAAGGCTCCCATCACGGGCTTGGTCTTTGTGCTTGAGATCTTGATGCTTGATATCACGGTAAGTTCTATTATTCCCCTGTTAATTGCCTCTATCTCAGCTACTACGCTCGCCTTTATGTTGCGTGGTTTTGATCCTATTTTAGCCGTGTCGCTTACTGCCGAAAACTCGTTCCATTTAGCCGAGATTCCGATATATATTCTTCTGGGTGTGGTGTGTGGATTGATGGGTTACTACCTAACATCGGTAAACGAAAAGATAGGTTCACTATTTAGACGATTCGATAAGCAGTATCAGCGTTGGCTTCTGGGAGGTTTAATCATTGGAGGTTTGATCTTTATCTTCCCTCCTCTCTATGGTGAGGGGTATGAATCTATCACCTCGTTGATGCACGGTTTTCCGCAAGAGTTGTTTGATAACTCGCTATTTTTTCGCTTCCGCTTAATAGACACCGCGATTATCCTATACATAATAGCAACGATGTTCTTTAAGGTTGTCGCCATGTCGTCGACAAATGCTGCGGGAGGTGTTGGAGGAACCTTTGCCCCCTCGCTGTTTATTGGTGCTTGCTCGGGAACAGTTGTTGCGATGACGTGTAATCTGCTTTTTGGGTGGGAGTTGTCTCTTATCTCGTTTACCCTCGTGGGAATGGCGGGTGTGATGTCGGGCGTAATGAACGCCCCTCTTACATCGATCTTTCTAATCGCCGAGCTGTCGAGTGGCTATGGGTTGTTTATCCCGCTGATGATTGTCTCTTCGATCGGTTTTGCGGTGAACTATTACTTGGAACCAGAGTCGATATACACCAAATCGTTAAGTAAGAAGGGCGATCTGTTGACACACAATAAAGATAAGTCGGCGTTGGTTTTTCTGAAGTTGGATGAACTTATGGAGACTGATTTTGTAAGGCTTAAGGAGTTTTACTCTTTGGGCGATATGGTTCACATTATCTCCTCGGCACACCGCAATATCTTTCCTGTGATTGATAATTTCGGAACACTTATCGGTATTGTTCAGCTTGATGATCTGCGTGAAGATATGTTTAAGCCTCAAAGATACAGTAACTCTATTCGTCACTATATGAGTCAGCCCGTTGATAAAATCTACGTAGACGAGCAGATTCAGAGTATTCTCTCAAAATTCGAGAGTAAACACACTTGGATGCTACCCGTTGTGACGCACGATAACCGTTACCTCGGTTTTATCTCTAAATCACAGATCCTTAACGCATACCGTAAGCAGCTTATTAAGATCACAATGTAGGGTAGGTTACTCTGCCGCGATCACTTGATTAAGCCTTACGTCGTGCTCTTCGCACGGTATAGTCTCGATTAGTTGGTGAGGGTAGCAGATGCCAATAGTGTAGCCTCTAAAGTGTGGCTGCGATAGGTATTTGTCGTAGTAGCCCGCACCTCGCCCTAGGCGGTCACCTTGGGGGGTGAATGCGACACCTGGCACCACCATCAAATCAATCGTCTCGGGTGTGGCTAACCTTAGCGGCTGGGGTTCAAGAATAGAGTACGAGCCAGTGTGTAGCTCTTTGGTTGCGTCGTACTCATAAAATTGCATCGTCTCTCCCTCGACACGGGGAAGGACGATTTTTTTTGTCTTAGCCCATCTGTCGATAGCCGTGGCGGTGGGTATCTCGTCGTGTAGCGACGAAAATAGAGCTACGACCTTAGCATCTGCAAATTGTGGTGTTTGCTCAATTAGTGAGACAATTAACTCGCCATAGTAACAGCGCTTTACGGTGTCTAAATCTATGTTGAGGCGGTGCATGGAGCGACGTATGGAGTGTTTCAAGGCTGTGAAAGTTCAAAAAATGGTAAATATTTCTTAGAAAAAGTTGTGTTATTTGGTGAACAATAACTATCTTTGTTGGCAAAAGTAAACAAATTTTAATTCATAAAACAAAATTCGCAAAATTATGAACTGTTTCTTAACTAATTCTTCCATTGGCAAGAAGTTGGTCATGAGTATTTCAGGAGCTTTTCTGGTACTTTTCATCCTCTTCCACATGTCAATGAACCTAGTGGCGCTCTTTAGCGCTGAGGCTTATGATGCCATTTGCGCTTTCTTGGGTGCTAACTGGTACGCCTTGGCAGCAACTGCGCTTCTAGCAGGTGGTGTTGTGGTACACATCATCTATGCCTTTATCCTTACGCTGAACAACTACGCGGCGCGTGGTAATGTTCGCTATGCTGTAACCGTTACAGAGAAGGGTGTTTCGTGGGCTTCAAAGAACATGTTGGTTCTTGGTTACATTGTTGTTGGTGGTCTTCTTTTGCACCTCTTTAACTTCTGGGCTAAGATGCAGCTTGTTGAGATTATGGGTCACCACGAGGTAGAGGTTGGAGGAGCTATGATCTCTCCGACTAATGGTGCTTACCTTATCTCCTACACATTCTCTCAGTGGTACTATGTTGTAGCTTACCTTGTTTGGTTTGCAGCTCTTTGGTTCCACCTAACTCACGGTGTGTGGTCAATGTTCCAGAGTGCAGGTTTTGCTAATGACACATGGTATCCACGTCTTAAGTGCGTTGCTAACGCTGTAGCAACTCTAATCTTCTTGGGTTTTGCGGCGGTTGTTGTTATCACATTTATTAAGACAAACTTCTGCGCTTGTTGCGCTTAAGAGTCACTAACAATTTAAAAATTTAGGATTATGGCTTTAAATTTGGAATCTAAAATTCCTGCTGGTGAGTTGTCTAAAAAGTGGAGCAACCACAAGGAGTCTATCAAGGTAGTTAGCCCTGCGAATAAGCGCAAACTCGATGTAATAGTTATTGGTACTGGTCTAGGTGGCGCCTCTGCTGCTGCTTCACTCGGTGAGCTAGGCTACAACGTTAAGATCTTCTGTATCTCAGATTCACCTCGTCGTGCTCACTCTATTG
>JBCQVD010000068.1:0-11280 GCA_047173405.1 Rikenellaceae bacterium | reverse complement strand
AAAACCCCCCCCCCCCCGATGTATACTAAATCACGCAGAATGAACACAATAATTGTTCTCTGTTCCATTCCTTTGTATTGATAAAATAGTGCACCATCGTCTGGTGGTGTATACAGCATTTTAATAATTGCAGCAAAATTTGAACGTGGCAAGTAAATATTTAGTTAGTGTATTAGTGGTGGTGGTGCTCTGTTTCCCGAGCTATGGACGGGAGGGCAGAGTGGTGGAGCAGAAGTGCGAGACGGTCGAAATATATTTCGATCCAAATGTCTATTTAATAGACGATAAGCTCCGCGACAACAGGGAGGGTTTAAATCGCTTAACGAGCCTGATTCACCAGCTGCAAAGCGACTCTCTATCGACTATTGTGAGTGTAAAGATTGACAGCTACGCTTCGCCTGAGGCTGGTCGTCGTTACAACGAGCAGATTACTCAAAAAAGAACCAACTCCATATACAACCATTTAATTAAAGCAACTTCCCTGCCAGATAGTCTAATAACCAAAAGCCACTCGGGAATCGACTGGAGCGGGCTTCAAGCTCTTGTGGAGCGCTCCGAGATGCAGTACCGCGACGAGGTTCTCGCCATCCTTGGCAACACACCCGAAGAGACTTGGCGTAGAGTCAACCCCGCCGACAAGTTTCTCACGTTAACCGATAGCCGTAATAAACGACTGATGGATCTCAGGGGCGGTAGACCATATCGTTATATGCTCGATAATTTCTTCCCACAACTGCGTCGAGGCTCTGTTGTGACACTATATTTCAAGGTTACGGTGCCGCCTGTTGTCAAGGAGGTTGTGGAGATTAAAGAGGTTGACGCGCCCGCCATAATCAAACCCGAGCCAACGCCAACTCCCGTGGCGGTCATAGAGCAGCCCTCACAGCTTAAATTCGCAGTGAAGAGCAACCTACTATTTGACGTTGCGACGGTTCTGAACATAGAATTTGAGATACCTATTAAGAATAAGTGGAGTATTGCGGGCAAGTGGATCTGCCCTTGGTGGGTTACGGCCGATAATGGCAACGCGTTGCAGATTATGTCGGGACAGCTAGAGGGGCGCTACTGGTTGGGAGAGAGAGCCGACAAGCCTCAACTCACGGGGTGGTTCGCAGGCGTCTATTTTGGTGGCGGGCACTACGACCTACAGTGGAAGGATAATGGCTACCAAGGTGAGTTCTATATCGCAGCGGGTATCGCGGCGGGTTATGCTCACACGATCAACAAGCGCGGCAATTTAAGGATGGAGTACTCCCTAGGCGTGGGTTGCTTGAGCACCCAGTACAGATACTACGAGGGCAAGGCAGATAACGAGTTTCTGGTGTGGCAGCACGATGGCGAGTATACGTGGATAGGACCCACTAAGGCGGAGGTTTCGTTGGTGTGGTTTGTTAATTGGCAGAGGAGGAGCAAGCTATGAGGTGGATAACGCTTATAATATATATGTCTCTCGCCTTTAGCTCGTGCCATAGGCGTCCGTTGACCTACGCGTATAGCACCACCGTAGAGGTTGTTATCAATGCCGATTGGAGCAACCTGAGCGAGACACCTACGGGTATGAGTGTCTACTGCTACCCTGAGAGTGGCGAGGCGCCAACTGTCACCATTGCAAACATCAACTCCACAGAGTCGAGCATCTCGGTTAATCTGAGCGCAGGAAACTATACCGTTTTGGTCTTTAACCAGATACCCTCCGACTTCGGAACAATCCTCTTCAGCGGTATGGATAGTTACGAGACAGCCGAGATTAACGCTGTGAGCACGACGAGTTCGTGGGCGGAGTCGAAGGAGTCTAGCTCGCTGATTCGAGACCCCGAGGAGCTGGCGGCTGCGACATATTTGGATTTGGAGGTGCCCGAGGAGGTTGTGAACGAGTTTAACCAGCTTCGCTCGAGCGAGGAGGATCTTAGCCCTGAGGCGCTGATATATAAAACCATCGACGTAACCCCCAAAGTGGTGATTAAAAACACGCGCGTTAGGGTTCGAATAACGGGAATATACAACTACCGCTCGGCTCGAGCTACGCTCTACGGCATGGCGTCGGGGTATAACTTCTCCGAGCAGGCGAGCCACTCAACCATGTCGACACATGTTATGGAGAGCTGGTCGTCGACAGTCTACGAGGAGGATTACCGCGAGGGCGAGATAGTCACCGTCTTCAGCTGTTTCGGACTCCCCGCTCAATCAACCGCGACACGAAGCACTGATTACTCAAATTGGCCAGGGCAGATGGATATAGATATCTTGTTGGTGGATAATTCGACCATCGTAAGCGAGAGCGTGTCGCTCTGCGACAAGATCACAACATCCTCAGATGGCGACTCTAAGAGCGAGGACTCGGATGTGGATGTAAACTTAGATGTGAGTGTAGATATAAATATTGATTCGGGCTACGGGCTTGATGATGATGATGATGATACCCCTATTGTGTTGCCAGATGTACTGCCCGAGGGTGGTTCGACAAGTGGTTTTGACGCCGATGTTGAAGATTGGGGCGAAGAAGAGGGGTATGACCTACAAATTTAGAAAACAAACCCAAACTTATATTAAAACACAAACTAATTAAATAACAGATGAAAAAGATTTTACTAATGGCAGCGGTTACGGCTGTTGCTCTGAGCTCGTGCTCTAAAGATGAGGTTACCACCTCTGTAAATGACAATCAAGCTATCAGTTTTGATGCTTACGCTGGTGTCTCAGCAAAGGGTCTTGTTACCGATAACGGTACTGCAAGCTCTTCAACTACCGCCTCTATTAAGGATGGCTTCGGTGTTCTTGGTTACTATCAAACCGTGACAGGAGTTGCGTCTGTGGCAACATTTAACACAACAAGTTCAACACCAAACTACATGTGGAATCAGAAGGTGACTTATGAAACTTCTAGTTGGACTTACTCTCCAACTAAGTATTGGCCAAACAACACCAATGACCGTTTGAGCTTTATGGCTTATGCTCCATATCAAGCGTTAGTAGATGGAGATGCTTCTTCTGGCGACACTGGTGTAACTATCCCATCGGCTTCGACTCAGGGCACTCCAACAATTAAGTTGTCGCTTCTCGACGCTGCAAAGATGGTTGACCTTGTAGCTGATATGCAGTATGATTTGGCGCAAGGAAACAGCACAGGTACAGCAAACCCATCGACTGTTTCATTCATGTTTGAGCACCTTTTGACCCGTGTTGCGTTCGAGGTTGTTTTGGGTGGCGATGTTGTAAGTAGTGTTGCAACAGGCACAAAAGTATTCCTTACTCAGGTTAAACTTGTTGGTACTAATTCTTCGCTCTACGACAAAGATGGAGATAACAGAAAAAGTACTAAACTCTACTCTGATGGTACTTTTACATTTAGTGCATCGGCGGATGTTGAAACTAACGGTTTAGGTACTTGGGGATCATTGACTGCAAGCACAACCGATATCAACCTTGATGGTAAAACTCCTGGAACAAATAATATCGTAAACTTCACAGATGGTTCAGGTACAATTCCATCGTCTACTCCTACACAAGGCGGCACAGCATACACAATCCCACGCTCAATGGAGTTGACTTCTCTTACTACAGCTACAACAATGTTTATCACAAATCACTACCTATTCCTACTTCCTCCAAACGGAACAACAGGACTAGAAACAGCTGGTGACGTAAAGGTTTACCTTGAGTATGACGTAGTGACAGAGGATGCTAACCTATATGATGGTCACAGTGTCGTTACAAACTACTCAATCGTAGATCTTCCTGCTGCGCACCTAGCTAAGGGTTCTGCTTACAAATACACCTTTACCGTTGGCTTGCAAAAGGTTGAGGTTGAAGGTAATATTGAGACTAATTGGGGCAATGAGACAACTGGCAGCGCAGATGTAGAGATTGAAGATGCAATCACAACATCTATGGTAAAATAAAACCTGCATAACAATAATCACACAGACCATAGGGCATTGAACCGCCCTATGGTCACAAATATATGATTTGGGGATAATCATAAAAAGAGACGAGATGAGAAGAGCGATATTAACAACGATGCTGATGGTCGTAGCGGCGATGGCGGGGTGTAGCAGAAGCGACACCACAGACCTCGTTGTGGGCTATGATCCGAGCAGTGACGTAATAGGTTTTAGCGACTCGTCGAGTAGCTGGGAGGTGTCAAAAGGTGCGGTCTACGATGACAACAACCCGCTGCGTGAGATGGAGCTTTACGGCTACTACACATCCCAAAAGAGTTGGGTCGACGCCTCGGGCAGCGAGGAGGTTCAACAATTTATGGTTAACCAATCGGTCACAAAGGAGGATAGCGGCGATTGGGTATACACCCCAATAAAATATTGGCCTAACAACTCCGACGAGAAGATCTCGTTCTTCGCGTTTGCGCCATGTGGAGATATCAGCTACACCCACGATGCCACCACCCAAAAGCCATCGTTCAGCTACACGATGTCGCAAAACGCGAGCGAAAATGACGATCTACTAATCGCCACACCGCACTACGACTGCACCCGCGAGCAGGATGGAGGAGGTATAACCTTTCAGTTTGGTCATGCGCTCACCCGCATAACAATCAAGGGAGCTATCGAGAACGACTTCACCGAAGCAGAGTATGCGGCGCTGGGCGAGACAAACGTGCGCTATGTGATAAACGGTATCACCTTTTTTGGTATTCACTCCACTGCCGACCTGCTCTTTGATGAGTCGACAAACGCGTGGTCGTGGAGCGTGAGAGACGCCGCCACAGACCCCACAATCGAGTACACCGCAACACAAGGCAAGACCCTCTTTGCGTATGATAGCGATGAGGCGAAGCTAGGGACAACGGCAGAGACCGTATGTTTAGATGGGGCGTCGATATTTGTGCTGCCTCAAGATGTAAGCAACGCCACGCTTCAGGTTCGTGTGCGTAAGACGTATGATTTAACGGTGACTGACAGCGAGGGTGTCGCCACCACAATAAGTCAAGAGATGATATACTCCACCTCCGACACTGTTAAGGTTCCAACACCAGACGACACGGGGGTGTTTGACGTAGCGCAGTGGATCAGCATGACCTTTACGTTCGACGTCGGCAATTTGTCACAGTACGAGACTCCGATGACTGTAAGTTCGGCACTCTACAACTGGACCAGCACAACCGTCGAGGCGGAGATCCATAGCAACCTATATATTTATAGTAGCCTGAGCGATATTGATATGGTCACGGAAGGGAGCAACACCTATGGCGAGTTTATGATATGCACCAACTATGACTATAACCTTCGTGTGCCTCACCACCGCGTTGAGCTGGATGGCGCGATCACCTCTTCGCGAGGATTCCTATTCTGCTCGGACGACTTCGGGAAGTACACCAACACCTACGAGGTGAGTACCACCACAGCAGATGGTAAAGATTACAAGATCTTCTCGCCAACGCTACTAACTGGGGAGGGAGGAGCCGAAGTTACGTATGTCACAAAAGATGATATCACGGGAGATAGAGCAACGGTTACATATAAGGAGACCGACACAAGCGGAAACCAACTAACGTCGACAGTAACCCAAGAGGTTGATATATACTATGGCAGCAACGACTATGCCTATATGCTTAACGAGGCGACAGGGTTGTATAGGTTGCTCTACTTCAACCCATCGAGCAACAACGCCATTACAGCGTTCGACTACATCAACGATGGGACATACCACGAGATAGATCTAACCGCTTTCGAGAGCAACAGCACCGTATACTTCAAGATTATAATTGGCGACCTAGAGGGAAATGGCACCGATTACTCGTTTGACTTTTCGGTCGAAAAATCAAACAGAAAGGATGAGTCGCTATATGTCACCACTGCGGTTAGCACCGATACAGACAGCGCGTATGGAGTAAATAAAAAGGAGGAAGACCCTGTCTATATCCTACGCCTTAGTGTTGACACGGATCACCTCGCTCAAAACAACAATACGTTTGACGATATTGTCGGTGTCGAGATGATTAGTAACGGTGGAGGTATGATTACACAGCTGTTTGCTGTGACTTTAAGTAGTAATTAACGAGATAACGAATATGAGGAGTTTTATACATATATCGCTTTGTATGGTGGTCACGCTCTTGTGTGGCTGCAAGAATTTCGAGGAGCAGGCGACTTCCGATAGCACGGGGTTGAGCATAGTCGAGATTATGGATGATGGTCAAATGCGTGTTATGGGTACCCTCAGCTCGTCCGATATGTTGAGCGTAAGCGTAAGTAGCCGTGCCGACCTATCGGTGGAGAGCAACTTCATTGATGGCTGGTGTCTGGTGTTTGGTGAGGACGAGACTTATCGTGCCGATGCAGACAAGAACGAGTATACCAACGGCTCACCTCTGCTACTAAAGAAAAAACTCACCATAAACGCCAACGGTACATTCTTCGTCACCCTTCCGTGTTACTCTGGAGTAGCGTTCTTGCGTGTGGTGACAAACCTAACGACGCGTGAAAATGATAACCTCAGTGGCGCTATTGCGTGGGGTGACGACGAGGAGAACTACTCCACATTTAACGAGGTATTGTGGTTGAACGACCTCCCCGCAGATGACGACGACCTCTCCGCGAATATAGCTACATTTGAAGACTATAAATATCAATCTGTCGGGCTTGATGGAATATACGATATCGAGTATAATGTAAAAACTTCGGGGTATGAGTACGATACCACCACAGGCGAGATAGTGGGTCTCACGTATGACAGCGAGAACGAGAATGTCCCCGATATTGAGGATACATCTCTAGCCTTCCCGATGTCGTCGATAGGATTTGCCATGGAGGATGGAATCAATGAGGATAGTATCGTGGAGATGTTTGGCACAACCATATATATGGTACGTGTCTGCTCAAAGGCGGATGTCACGGTTGCGGACTCAGATTTCAAGCTCTACGAGGTATATATGCTCGACTGTGCGCAGGAGTCTCGTGTTCGTAGTACTGTGCTCTCGGACTCTTCGTCTAATAGCTCGACAACGCTCAATAGCACCTTTGGTGTGCCCAAAGATCTGGGTGGCACAATTACCTATGGCGGGGCTATGGCGAGTACTGTCGGATATAACGAGACAACCTCGCCGATATACTTCTACCCCAATGCAGGCGCTTACTACGACTCAAACAACGGCGCTGTGAGCCAGAGTACTAATCCGCAATATCTGGTTATCAAGGGGCGCGCAGGTGGATACGACACCGATGGTTACTATAAAATAGCGCTTAAGGCTCAGTACCCATTGACGTATCTCTACGCAGATGAGGCTAAGACGATACTCGCGACAGATAGCGATGGCAACTATATTGCGGAGACATGGAGTGATGTGACGTATGAGATACTTCGTAACGTATATTTCAAAGTCCAACTAACGATGGTCGACAAGCCAGGATATAAGACTTTGGAGGATGCCATGGACGAAAATAACCCAGCTAGCAATATCAGTTATAGCATCACCATCTTTAGTAGCGATGGGCGCAACGAGATCTTGGTGAGCAACGGTACGTACTACGTGGAGCTGAATACCACGCGTGTATATATGAAGGGTTACGATAGTGACGATGGCAATAGGGGAAGCATAACCTTTAATGTCTGCCCCAACAGCGCCTCGGTCACCGATGGCGACTACTACCACCCCGCGATCTATGTAATGTCGGATTTTAAAGTCGCGGTGGAGTCTGTCTATGCCAATGGTGTGTCGATCGACAAAGTAGACAATACGAGTGCCGACTTTGTTGATGGTGCCGATAGTGATGTTCAAGATTACTGGTTCAAGGTGGAATCGTCAAGCATCAACACCGAGGTGACGGTAAACTACATAGCGACCAATTCGGGGCGTATTCGTCTGCGAATAGGCGATATGTTGAAGTTTATACCTGTGGTTTTTGAGGAGGGGGCATTCACGGGAGCTGAGCAGCCGCTCGATATTGGATATGAGGATGACTTCTCGTATGATGATATCGACTACCTATCTCTTAGCACAGGTAGCTTGTACGACATTGTCGATAGTAGCAGCAGCATTGATTGGTTTACGGAGGATGGAGAGATTAAGCAGAATGACACGGGGGCCGAGAGGGAGCTACGTGCGATGATCTACCCTAAAGCGGCAGATGGTGTGACTAAGGTATATATCAAGCAGGCGAAATATACAAGTGCTATCATAAATTCTGATGCGTATGATCCAGGATCTCTCACTGAGCTTAGAGATGGTAATGTCATCTATACAAATGGCACGAATGGGGAATCATATACCAATGCCGCAGATGCCGCAGCGCAAATTATAACAATGCTAGAGAATGGTTACACAACGATCTACTTTGAGGGAGATATTGATAGCATGAGTAGTTATCTATCTATCGCTGCCATTATGGATGTGTTGGAGGGTACAGACTATACATTTGCAGTAGACCTCTCAAAGATGGAGGGCTTTGACGAAGACTATGGAGGAAAAGACGAGGGTTCCTATAAAAATTTCTATGAGAACCTATTTGATGATAACGACAATATCACATCTATAGTACTGCCAGCGGAGGTTAAGAAAATCAAGGAGAACACCTTTAACAACTGCTCTAACCTTAAAGTTGTTATAATAGCCTCAGTCGATGAACCATCAACCCTATTCGAGGAGGTTATAGAGAATGCTTTCGATGGATGTGATAAACTAGAGACAATAATTGTATACTCGAGGGCAGAAAAGGTTATTGTGGATGTGCAGGATACAGATACTAATTGTTTTACTGTGAAGAAGGAGATTCAAGATTCAGCCGCTAAAAGCATCATAGTCTACACTGCAAATAGCAGCGGAACAATTACCGGCACCTCAACTAGCGACAACGGTTACTTCTATATCTTTGGTGACACGGATGACTACATGGAGACGGATGGAAAAGATTATATAAAGACGTATTACAGCTATACTAAGACTAGTGATTAGTTAGGAGTTAAGAGTTAGGAGTTAACATTAAACCATACCGCTACAAAAGTTTAGCTCTGCAGGGAGCACCCTGCCGCTGCCCGCGCAGGGCAGTAAGAGGCGGAGTAAAAAGCTGCTCGCCGAAGGCAGTCCTCGGGAGTACAGAAGCTGCTGCCCGCGCAGGACAGTAAGAGGCGGAACAAAACAGCCCCGCGCAGGGCAGGGCTGTTGTATAAGTTTTAGCACAAAGTAACGTCCATAGCTAAGAACTAATAACCAACTACTAACTCTTAACTACTAACTACTATATTGATAGTATCTTAACTAGCTCAAGGCTCTCGCGATCAACACCTGTGGCGCTATTTTTCTTGCTTATAGCCTTCTTGAACGGCACGAATACAAGGTCTCCATTCTTAACACCTATCATAACGTTGCGCTGACCCTCCATTAGGGCCTCGATAGCCTTCTCGCCCATGCGTGATGCGAGGATACGATCGGTTGCTGTTGGTGAACCTCCGCGCTGTATGTGTCCAAGTATTGTCACACGAGCATCGTACTGAGGGTACTCCTTATTTACGCGCTCGGCAAGACCCATGGCGCCTCCCGTCTTGTCATTCTCGCACACGAGGACGATCGCCGAGTTCTTACTCTTGCGGAAGCCGCTATTGATAAGCTCCGCCAACTGGTCAACCTCGGTCTCCATCTCGGGGATGATCGCCGCCTCGGCACCCGAAGCGATAGCGCCATTGAGCGCTAGGTAACCCGCGTGGCGTCCCATAACCTCGACAAAGAAGAGGCGTTCGTGGCTCGAAGCCGTGTCACGTAGCTTATCGACACAATCAACAATGGTGTTAAGTGCTGTATCGTAACCTATTGTAGCGTCGGTTCCTCCGAGGTCGTTGTCGATAGTTCCTGGAAGTCCTACCACGGGAACGTTGAACTCCTCGGCTAGAAGTGTTGCTCCTGTGAGTGATCCATCACCACCGATAACTACGAGGGCATCTATTCCTGCTGCTAGCATATTCTCGTGAGCTAGAGCACGTCCCTCGGGTGTGCGGAACTCCTTACATCTAGCGGTCTTGAGGATCGTACCTCCCTGCTGGATGATGTTGCTAACACTCTTCGATGTTAGATCTATAATCTCGTTAGTTACAAGACCTTTGTAACCACGCATAATTCCCTTTACGGTGAATCCATTGTAGATCGCAGTACGCGTCACGGCACGTATTGCTGCGTTCATTGCTGGGGCATCTCCTCCCGAAGTGAGTACTCCGATACATTTAATTGGCATAGCTTCCTAAATTTGATTATAACATTGCACGGGCAAGATAATGAATTTTTTGAAAAACTACAAGTCTTAACATCTCTTATATCGCAATGTAATGAAAAAATAACTGTTTTTGGCGATATTTGTGTATTGAGTAGTAAACTAGCATAGTTTTATTATCTTTGCATTGGAAGCCCTCAGGAATATTAATAACCTTAAAAACTAAGGAGTATGAACTTTTTTAAAATATTTATCTCTACGCTGCTCTCATTTTTTGTCTGCATGCTTGTTCTCGTGGTTGTGGTTTGTGGATCTATCGTTGCTCTAGCCTCTGCTTTGGGTGAGGCGCCAACTTTGAAGCGCTCTAGCGTCCTTGTTGTAGACCTGCGCGAACCAATCTACGATACACCAGAGCTGAATCCACTCTCTTCGTTTGATATATCTACACTATCCATAAATCCGCGAGTTGCCCTTATCGACATCTTGAAGGCTCTCGAGAGCGCAGCTACGGATCCCGATATCGAGGGTATCTACATTCGTCCTCGCAGTGGGCAGCAAGCCTCAGTCTCGCTCGCCAACCTCGAAGAGATACGCGGTGCCATCGAGGAGTTTAAGAAGTGCGGTAAGTTCGTTGTCGCCTATGCCGATCGTTACTCTCAGGGTGAGTATTACCTAGCGAGCGTGGCGGACTCTCTCTACCTGCAACCCGAGGGGCTTGTAGGTTGGCAGGGTTTAGCATCTACACCTATATATTATAAAGGGCTGCTCGATAAGCTAGACGTCAAGGTGGAGGTCTTTAGACCTTCGTCGTGTAGCTATAAATCAGCCGTTGAGCCATATACGCGCAGCGGCATGTCTAGTGATAGCCGTCGTCAAGGTCAAGATTTGGTAAATTCGCTGTGGGGTGTGATAACTCAAAGTGTCGCCGAGTCGCGTCGCTTGAGCATCGGGGAGTTGAATAGGTTTGCCGACGAACTCACGGGAGCCTCCGCACATGGGGCGCTAGAGAGCGGTCTTGTAGATGATCTTCTCTACGAGGATGAGGTGCGCAGTAAGCTCGAAGAGTTGGGTGCTGTAAAGGGTAAGAGGGGTAACCTGCGCTCTATTACGCTATCCAACTACATAC
>JBCQVD010000067.1:0-11769 GCA_047173405.1 Rikenellaceae bacterium | reverse complement strand
AGGTTATGATGCACTCATGGTTAAAATAATATTGTTGGGTTATAGAACCACCCACCCATTTATCTTCTATCTCTGTCTGGGTATTTCAATAGTTACCGCGGTTCAGTTTATTATTATTTCGTTAGGAAGTACGGGAATAATACCTCTTACGGGAGTAACGGTTCCACTCTTTAGTTATGGACGAGTGAGTATGATCCTTAACCTCGCAGCTTTTGGTGTTGTCTTCTCTGTGTCGAGCCAGCGCGAGAGTGTAAGCAGTGATGTTTATAACCCTAAAAAGAGCAATATTGCTAAGTACAACTATCCAGTCTCGATTCTAAGTTGGGTGTTTAGTGTGTTGGTGTTATTTATCCTGAGTGTATTTTTTTATCACCAGTTCATTGCGCGAGAGGCGATCTTAGTAAAACCTGTTTATGTGAATAATGCTGTTGGTATCCCTATAATCAAATATAATCCACGTATCGACCAACTCGTCGAGACTATGAATGTCGGGGATATATATGACCGTAACGGTGTATTGGTTGCAACAAGTGATAGGAGTCGGTTGTCGCAGTATGACAGAGTATATTCCAAATATAAGATGGGGGGAGACACCCTCAAACGTCAGAGGCGATATTATCCATTTAAGGAGCACCTATACTTCATGCTAGGAGATTATAACACTAAGCTATTCTTCTCCTCAAGTGATCGAAGTCCTCGAGGTTACATGGCTGAAGCTCGACATTTAGCCGAGTTGCGAGGCTACGACAATGTGCTACGTGATGCTCAAGGGGTCCCAGTAAAGGTCGATCTATCATCGCATGAGTATTGCCCTGGGCGCTTCTTCTCGTCGGAGTACTATATCGCGCAGAGAGGCGTGCAGCTAAGGGATTACACCGCTTTGATACCATACCTAAAGGCGGGTGTTAATAGTGATAAGTTGTCGCGACTAAATAATCGCGAGGGTGGATTCTTGGAGCTAGATCGTATCAAACCACAAGATTTAAGACTCACCATTGATGCGCCGCTTCAAACAGTGTTGCAGCAACGAATGGATGAGTATATGCAGAAGAATTATAGCGCAAAGCAGTGGAACAAAGTGCGCGCTTCGGTTGTAGTATTAGATGCTCAGAGCGGTGATTTATTAGCTTCGTCAAACTATCCACTGCCAGACTACGAGCAGCTTAGAGAGGCGCCAGACAGCTACTCTGATAACCGCAAGGACTCATCGTGGAGAGCATACACGGATATGGACCTCGCCTTGACCTACTCGACACCTCCAGGTTCAACGGCTAAGATTATGTCGGCAATAGCCGCCTTCAATAAAGAGGGTGACGTCGTTGCGCAGCAGAAGTATTATGTAGATAGCAAAGAGAAGATATTTAGAAGTGAGCCAACTGGGGATTTGGATCTAAAGAGTGCGTTGAGGTACTCTTCGAACTGTTACTTTATTAACTTGGTTAACGATAAGAGGCTTTATGGTGAGTTAACCGATATTTATGGTAATGCAGGAGCTCGAATATATAGTGATACTCCATACACCTTAAACTATGAGGAGGCTAGCGATGCGTGGAGAAGTAGCGTGACGAGTCAAGAGGATAGTTGCGCTGAGGCTTACGAGAGGTATAAAAAGAGTGGGGTAAAAGAGAAGATGAGTAACCGAACAGGCAAACCTATTGCGTGGTCGTGGTCGTGGGGTCAGAATGATATATATACCACACCCGCAGCCATGGCGCGTGTTGTGTCGGTCGTTGCAAACAGTGGTAAGATGCCAGTAACGACCTACCTGCTAGGCTCAGAGCCTAAATACATAGATGTAGCCTCGGATTCAAATATCGATTATATGGTTGAGTACCTTAAGTATACAGCTAAAGAGCATGATAAATTTAGCTCGAAGTTAATAGGAGGAAAAACAGGTACCCCCGAGCGAATATGGAAAGACACCAAAAACAAAGATCAGATAATCAACGATGGTTGGTACGTCTGTTTTATCGAGGAGGCAAACGTATCCTCTTGTTTGAAGGATGAAAAAACATATCGTAAAGCGCCTATAGCCATTGCCGTGCGTATGGAGCGTATAAATGATGGTATGTCTGGTAAGGCGGTGAACTTAACAAAGCAGGTTGTTATTGATGTACTCAAAGAGTTTGGCTACGTTAATTTGTAATAGAGATAAAAAGAAGATATTAAAATGGAAGTATTTCTTGAGGATTACACCTTTCTCGAAGAGCTAGGAAAGGGTAGTTATGCTACGGTATATAAGGTACGCCATAATACGTTGGGATACATACGAGCTGTTCGTGTGTTAAATGCTGTTATTGCCCAAGGTGAACAAGATAGGGTATATATGAATTTTTTGGATGAGTGTAGGTTGTTACTTCGATTAGGTAACGGCAACCACTCCAATATAGTTCATATATATCAACCGCTCCTGAAGTCTCAATGTGCCATTGTTGAGATGGATTATGTTGATGGTCGGGACTTATACCACTACCTCGAAGATGAGTCATCGTTTGTAGATGTTGTAGATGTTATAAAGTTGGTAACAGATATAGGAAGCGCTCTGGCGTACTGTCATGAGGATATATATAAATTTTGTATGGATAGGGATCTTGACAACCTTAAGGATGATCCTAACGACGGCACAAAAATATTCTTAGATGACAAGACTCGCAGTCGTCTAATCGAAAAATATAGAGTTATTCATAATGATATTCACTCGGGTAATATTATTCGCAAAGAGGATGGTTCTTATGTATTGTTGGATTTTGGTCTTGCCATAGAGGGTGATACTGTTGTGCGAAGTAGCCGCCGTAAAAATGGCGCTCCCGAGTTTAAAGCTCCCGAGAAGTGGGATAACGATGGTCTTTTAACGACTCAGTCTGATATATATAGCTTCGGTGTTGTATTGTATGAATTCCTTGCAGGGCGAGTACCGTTCCCATTCGATAAAAAGCTATCCAACAATATCGAGGCTGAGTATCTGCTCGGGGAGGCTCATAAGCGTGAGAAGCCTATGCCTATATATGAGTTAAGAAAGGAGGCATTCGAGCAGCGACACCCAGGTGAAACATATAAGAAAGATTACCCTGATTGGCTAGAGGCGTTGATTATGAAGTGCCTCGAAAAAGAGCCAGAGAGTAGATATACTAACGGTCGCGAGTTGTTCGATGAGGTGAAGAGGAGTCTGTCTCGAGGAGTAGCTTTAGAGATGGTTGCCCTCAAAGAGGAGAATGAGACCTTACAGAAGAGGTTGAGTGATGTTAAGACTGGTCTAAATCTTGAAAATGACGCAAAAACGGCGGATTATCAGCAGCGCCTAAAGAGTCTCGAAGCAGAGAACGAGTCGCTGGTAAAAGAGTCGCGTGTGCATAGAAATAGCGGTGAGTATATTACGCTGCAACAAAAAGAGATAGAGTCGCTAAAAGAGGATTTGAGGAGGGTTCAACGAGAAAACAACATAAAAACTATAGAACTCTCAACAATTAAGGTTAAGAGGGATAATCTTCTCGACGAAGTGGATAGCCTTAAGTCCCAAAAAAAATCATCGTCAGGCGTTGTGTGGAAAGTGTTGGCATCTATCTTCTTTGTTCTATCCGTAATATTACTAATTAGAGGTGGCGGTAGCTCCGAGAGTGTCGAGGAGCCAGCGCTAATAGAGAAGATCGGTGGTTTAGAGTCCGAAAATCTCACTTTAGAGCAGAAGGTCAAGAGAGCACTCGAAGAGAAGGCTCAGCTACAAACGAAGTACGATAATGCGGTAAACGGCTCATCCTCAAAAAGCAGTGACGAGGTAAAGGGTCTAAAGGCTAAAATAGAGCAGCTAGAGTCTCAGAATAAGAGTATGACAAGTAAAAGTGTTGTAAACGAGCGAGATAAAACAATAGAGGGTCTCAGGAGTGAGATAACTAAAAAAGATAGATTAATAAATGCTCTCAACGAGCAAATTGGAGTACGTTAATATGGGAAAAGGTATATTTGAGAAGATTGCCGATTTTATAAGTGGCAGCAGTGAAGAGCCCTCTTGTGGGAGTAACGGTATAGACACAATAGATAACATACAGAGAGACATTGTATCGAAACTGTCACGAACCTATCGCGGAAGGCAAGACGTAACCTTTAACAAGGATATATTGGTTGTATGGATAGTGGATCAACTGACCTTTAATCTCATAAACACAAAAGAGTTTAAAACCCAGTTGATCGAGAAGATGGACGAGGAACTGGGGTATAAATTTGCAAGTGTCGAAATCGAGGTTGAGCCATCGAAGCAAAAGGAGGCATACTCTAAAGTTGTGGATAATATCCATCTACTTATAAGAGCAAAGCAGGAGCAGGTGATGTCGGCTAAAATTACTATCTATGAGGGTTATGGTTCGATGCTTGATGAGTGTTGTACGTTGAACTCCAATAGTGAGAGGCAGTATAATATTGGCGTTGGTCGCGAGCCTAAGTTGAGCAGTGGAGGTTACAGGGAGAATCATATCGCTATTGATGACGATGAGAACTCTCCACAATACGAAAACAATAAATATGTAAGTAGAGCACATGCCCACATCTCGTACTGCGAAAGTGCTGGCTTCATGCTATATGCCGAGGTTGGAGGTATTCGACAAACGGGTAAGAGGACTCGCATATATAGGAATGCTCAAAGTATAGAGATAAACAATCCGATGCTTCCAGTGGTTCTGTGTGATGGTGATATTATAGAGTTGAGCAAAACAGTAAAATTATTGTTTCAGCGAGTAACGAATTAGTATATTCAGATTATGGGAAATAAGATAAAAAGAGGCTTGTGGCAATTTCTTGATGTATTTAAGAGTGACAGTGGTCACAGCCACTCTAACGAAGAGCTAACCAACAGACGATTGTTGGTCGAGTTTGTCGAGCTGTTTCAAAGCAAACTAGAGAACCTCTCTGTTGGACGAAGAATGTTATATCCGATGTCGTTCAATATCGTTATGCACGAGGCTGATTATGCAAACTTAAAAGAGACGCTCCGTTTTACTCTAGCCGAGGTTGTGAGTGAGTTCGGTCGATGTATATTAAAGTATTCGGACCAATTCCCAAACTTTACACCTCCAGCTAAGGAGTGGGCGTTTCAAATAAGCGAGAGTAAATTGGAGCGAATACCTCTGGGAGGTGATAATGTCCTAGAGATAAAGAGGGGCGAAATAGCAGTTATCGAGGCTGGTATATATACTTTTGATGTTAATGGTGCAGACTGTGTAAAAGAGGATGTAAACCTTCGAGTATCGTTTAAGGCAAATAATTCGGATGTTTATAGTACAATAAACATCAACCCTGAGACGTTGCTAGGTTTTGACTCATTGAGTGAGGGCGCTTATAGGTTTCCATTTGATAACACCCTATCTAAAACCAGCGACGAGCTTCTTGGAGATTCAAATAGTGAGGGTGATGCCTACGCCGAGCTTTCATACTCGAGTGGCGGTAGTAAATACACCTTTACAATGAAGGATGACCTTATTGATATCTCGGGCAGTGATGAGACGCGTAGTGGTCGTTCTATCTTCAAGATAAAAGATTCGCACCTTATAAATAGACACATACAGATTAAATACCTCAATGCCGAAAAGCGATTCCAAATTGTTGCATACGGAAAGGCTCGCCTCAATGGACGAAAAATAGAGACGAGCGTTGGTAGTAATATCATTTGGTATGATTTAGCCAATAACTCAAAGATATTTATAAACGATGAGGTCAGTGTGACATTTAAACAGATCTAAGGTATGGAGAAGGTAACTATATTTGGTAATACAGATATGGGGAGGATTCGTACTAATAACGAGGACTCTTTCATTATCCAAAATATATGGGATGGCGATCACATCTTGGCGGTCGTTATTGATGGTGTTGGAGGGTATGAAGGAGGAGAGGTGGCCGCCGAGCTAGCTCGTAACTCTATAGTTGAGTATCTCGAAGAGTACCCCAATGGCGAGCGTGTAGACCTACTTAAGCAGGCGGTTATTGATGCCAACAATAAGATCTTTGCAGGACGCGAAACCTTAGAGCTTGAGAATATGAGCTGTGTGCTCACCTCTATTATTGTTGAGGTGAAGCAGAGACGTATCTGTATGGCTCATGTGGGTGATACGCGTCTATACCAATATGCGTATGGTGAGATAACCAAACTCTCTCACGATCACTCCTTGGTTGGTTATCGCGAGGAGATCGGAGAGCTAACCGAGGAGCAGGCGATGAAGCACCCCCAGCGCAATATTATAGGTCGCGATGTAGGCTCCTCTTTTTTGGAGAATAGTGGTCACGACTATGTTGAGGTGGCGACCTTCCCTCTTATTGAGCGCTCAACACTTATGTTGTGCTCTGATGGGCTTTGCGATATGTTGACATCGTTGCAGATGAGTGCCGTTTTAGAGCAGAAGATACCCGTTGAGGATAAAGTCGCAGCGTTGATCGCCGCGGCAAACGATGCAGGAGGAAGGGATAATGTGACAGTTGTTATGGTGGATGTTGACCTTGAGGAGTTGGAGGCTGAGCACTCTGAGAGTAGAGTTTGTGTGGAACAACCCTGCGAGGAGCAACCGAGCGACGATGAGTTGCCTAGTGAGGCTATTGACCCTAAAGGGGGGCGTCGACTGCGAAAATGGTGTATCGTAGTGGTTGTTTTGCTTATACTGTTTGCCGCTTTTGCCGCTGGATACTACTCGGGTGCAACAAAAACAGAGGATAGATCTTCGCTCTCCTCGCCCGAAATTTTTATTGAAAATTCAGTAGGCTTGGTTGCTCCAGAGCCTCTGCAAGATACACTCACTGTGGGTATTATTGCGCCAGATTCAACCCAACTATAAATCAGAAGAGATATGAAAACTTTGGTTGTAATACTATTAAATATCCTTTTGCCTACCCTTGCTCTTGCTCAGGATTATGATAAATACCTCGAAACAGCAAAGAGACATATCGAGAGTGGCAACTATGACGATGCCAAGAGATCATACAATGTCTATAAAGCTATGACAGGTAACGCCAACGCAGCCATTGAGTCGGCTCTCAGTAAGGGGGCGAAACAAACAACGACGAAAGAGGTTAAGTCGACAGTTAAAACCACAGCAAAACCAACTGTCGAAACCACCGTTAAGCCCGCTACACCTAGCGCTGAGCGATCTCAGCCAACAACAGCATCGGCACAATATACTCTGGGTACGAACTATTTTTATGGTAAGAATAGTTTTGCTAAAGATCAAGACAAAGCGGCACTATGGTACCGTAGAGCTGCGGAGCAGGGGTACGCCATGGCGCAATGTAGCCTAGGATATTGTTACCATATGGGTTATGGTGTTACCCAAAACCTTAGCGAAGCGGTTAAGTGGTATCGTAAAGCCGCAGAGCAGGGGTATGCTGCGGCACAATGTAATTTGGGTATTTGCTATGAGTATGGTCAAGGAGTAGCCAAGAACCATATCGAAGCTGCTAAATGGTACCGAAAAGCTATAGAACAGGGGGATACAAGAGCAAAGGAGAACCTTGCTAGGTTGAAGTTATAGAGGAGTTGGTATAATATTTTGTGTGTTAATGTATTATAAGGATGTGGAATACCGAGGATTTACCTTTTAATTCGTATTGGTTTAAATGCTTTTGGGCATTTAATAAATTTTGATATATAAGTTGTTTCTCAAATTTATTTGAAGGAATAACTTATATGTCAAAATATTAGAGCTTAGTCTCTAATCCCGATACGAAGTATAAATTATAGCTCCGCGGGGAGCACCCCGCTCGCCGAAGGCAGTCCTCGGATTTAATTGGACAGCACTAGTTTATATTTTATAATGAAGTACCTATACTATCCCATCATTGTGATACTCCTCGCGCTTGCGATATTGGAGTTTGTGCCCGTTATTGTGTGGTTCTCTACCCACTTGTCTGTGTATCAATGGATGCTGTATGGCGCGGGTGGTTACTTTATAATTCGGCGGTTTCCGTTTTTCAATAGAAATGAGAGCTGGTTACAGACATTTGCTCATGAGTTATCTCACACGATTGTCTCTCTCTTGTTTCTGCAAAAGATACACTCCTTTCGAGCCGATGAATATGGCGGGGTGATACAGCGTAGCGGCAGCGGGCGTTTTAGTGGGATCTTCATTAGCCTCGCGCCATACTCACTGCCTTACCTTACTTTTATGTTCCTGTTGCTTAGGATCATAGGGGCAAACAACACGCTATACGTCTTTGATATATTTATAGGTTTTACCTACGCATTTCATTGTGTCTGTTTCTGGAAGCAGACCAGACCCTACCAGACCGATATCCAGAGTCAGGGTTATCTGCGTTCGTACCTATTTATCGCAACGACACTGATATTTAATACGTCAATTATACTGCTCTCTATACGCAAAGGAGTTATTGGCGCGGTGTGTTACCTCTTTACCCAATACTGGAGCGAGGTGGTCTATTATTGGGGCTGTGTGGTTAGGTAAAGTCTTACATTGTTTTTAAGAAATCTTTGCGCATGGGCGAAAAGACATCTATAAGCACGCCATCCTCGACGCATACCACACCATGTTGTGCATCTGGCTCAACGTAGAAGCCATCACCTTCGCGGAGCAGCTGCTTCTCGCCATTGATCTCAACCTCAAAAACGCCCTTCGCAACGTATGTCGTCTGTACATGGAAGTGCGTATGGGGTGTACCCACAGCGCCTCTTTTAAAGAGGATCTTGACTAACATGATATCTTCATCATAGCCCATTATTTGTCGTCTTATACCATCGGCTGGTTGCTCCCACTCAAGGTTCTTCTCAAAAAGGAAATTGTTACTGCGCTGATTCATTTGTTTTGGTTTTGATTAGTTATTAATGTGAGTTTTGGATAAGAATTTCTTATCCAAGACACCTCTAAAAGTAAGTCTCCCCAAACGGTTTGGGGAGATGCAAGAGGGGTTTATCGAATATACATCGGCTTTAAAAACCGATAACCTGAGTTTTAGATATGGGAAATTGATAAAACTGGCAGGTAAGCAATAAATTTCCCTTATCCAAAACACAGGTTATTATATCGACTTCCAGAAAGACATGAAGTCTTTATATTTTCCGTAGCATACTAGAGAGTCGCTGCTGCATAGTTGATAGTTTGGGTCTATCTGCTCAACGACACAATTTTCTGTTATAGGGATGCTTAACTTGTTTGTTGTGTTGTTGCCGTTGAGAAGAGTTATGACCTTAAGGTTAAACTCGCGCTCTAGGGCAATATCCGATAGCTTGTATCCTGCAAGTTTAGGTGGAAGTTTAAATTTTACTATGTAGTGCTCCTTGTCGAGTTTTAGTGCCTCGACATTTACCTTTATATCAATGATACGTACGAGGCTACGCGCCGCATCACGCTCGGGGTTGAGAATAAGGTCGATATTGAACGCCTCAAGGACTGATTTATGTATCGAGTCTAGTGCTCGCGCGTATATGTGCTCGACTTCATACTTCTTGAGTAGGGCGACAACCTTAATTGAAGCTCCAAAGGCTTTGCCTAGTGCGACTATTACAATATCAACTTTTTTAAGAGGTAGTATTGCGAGCGCTTGCTCGTCGGTGGCATCGAGAACAAATGATGTTGACACTTTATCCTTTAGGCACTCCACTTTGGAGGCGTCGTTATCAACACCAATAACTTCATGCCCTAAAGTTGTTAACTCCTCAGCTAGTACACTTCCGTAGTTGCCAAGACCAATGACTATATACTTCATATCGTTAGTTTATTATAATATTCCCACTTGTAAACTCTACTCTACTAGTGCTCTTCTCCTTTATGATGCTTGCCATAATTGTTAATACACCAACACGACCAATAAACATTAGCGCGATGATAACATACTTGCTATTGTTGCCCAGCTCCATCGTTAAGTCTAGGCTTGATCCTACGGTACTAAGTGCTGATATCGTCTCAAAAAGAAGTGCTAGCAGCGACTCCTCTGGTTCGAAGATCGTCAG
This sequence comes from Rikenellaceae bacterium, assembly GCA_047173405.1. GTDB lineage: Bacteria > Bacteroidota > Bacteroidia > Bacteroidales > Rikenellaceae > Alistipes. The sequence continues at coordinate 1,835 of JBCQVD010000067.1, read as the reverse complement.
TAGGAATAGAGCTATAAAGACAAAGAGTATGTAGAGTACGAGTGTGCTATTGGAACGTCGGATGGAGTCGTGTGATAGCACGCGATTAAAAACTATTACTTTGTCGTTGCCTCGAAGGATCGCCTTGATATTGAGGAGGATAACCGCAAAAGTATTCATTTTGATACCTCCAGCGGTAGATTGCGCAGCACCTCCGATAACCATTAGAAATAGTATTATCATAATGCTCTGAATGCCAAAAGAGTCTATGTTGACACTTGAGAATCCCGCGGTGCGAGGGCAGACGGCCGTGAAAAAGGATTGAACACAGCGATCAATAATTGGCATATCGGCAAAAGCACCATTCCACTCTAGTGCCCCTATTGAGAGGGTTCCCACCCCCAGCAGTAGAAAGGTTACAAGAACGACTATTTTGGTGTTGATGTCGTATATGTGTATCTGTCTATCGACTCTAAACGAGTGTTGCTGAAACTGTTTTTTTGCTCGTCTAAAGATATATTTTATCCAGTCGTTGAGGTTTACCAATATAGGGAAGCCGATACTACCTAGTATCACCAATATCGAGATGGTGATATAGAAAGGGTTGTGTCCACTCATAAGCATCTCGTTGCCTAGGTTTGATGGCAGGGTCGAGAATCCAGCGTTACAGAATGCCGATATTGAGTGGAATAGCGAGAATGTGATCTCTTCATTGAGCGTCATATTCATTGTTCCGTGTATATCAGCTAATATCGCTGCGGCACCAATAAGTTCGATGATAGCTGTGAATCCGAGGATATAGAGTAAGGTTGTTAGCAGCGAGCTGAGGGATCTAGAGCTAATCATATCACTCAGCAACGTTTGGTTACAGAGCGAGGTGTTACCCATAAAAAAGAGGGCGAAGAAACTCGTTAGTGTCATTACACCTAAGCCTCCTACCTGTATTAGTACGGCGATGAAGGTTATCCCTAGCGGCGTAAATGTTGTAGCGATATCTACTGTCGCCAACCCCGTGACACATGTTGCGCTCGTTGAGATAAAAAGGGCATCGGTGAAGTCGATACCTGCGTATGTTGCTCGTGGAAGCATCAGTAGCCCCGCTCCGATGAGTATAATCACTGCAAAACTAGCCGAGAAGATAAATGAAGGGTTGACGCGCCGACTCAGTATCTTGACAATACCGTTGGAGATATGCAAAACCGCGAGGGTTATGAGAACAGCGCTGCGATATATGTCACTATCAAAGAGTTGCCAACAAAACTTATATGCTCCAGATATAGGCTCTGTCGATATTGTTGGAATAACTGTAAGGTAGAGTAGTATGGTCATTAGCCATGCTAGCTTGCTATACTGCTTGCGTGTATTATCGAAGTCAAAGGTGATATGCAGCAGCGAGTTTGCCACAAATAACCATAATATGTAGTTGTATATTGTGTCAATCATCGCGTGGTCTGCCTCGGAGACAATAAACCCATACTTAAAGACTATGGTAACAACCAACATAAGAGAGGCGATAACACCTGCCGCTTTGAGGATATTTAGAGTTAGGTCAACGTATGGATTGACCAGTTTTTTACGATATATAAATAGTCTAAGTAATCTCTTCATGTTCAATTTGTAGCATAATACCTAAAGCAACACTATGCAAAGATAGCGTATTTTTTGAGATATGCAATATTTTTAGCCTTATACAGTAGTATATTAAGGTCATTAAATATTGTAAATTGTTGTGTAGTTAGATGCTGAATTCAACCTGCAAATGCAACTGAATTCATATTAATAATTTGTTTAAATTTTTCATTTGGTGTGAGGTATCCGAGTCTTTTACGAGGACGATTATTTAGCTTGTTTTCAAT
>JBCQVD010000066.1:0-11836 GCA_047173405.1 Rikenellaceae bacterium | reverse complement strand
CTCCTATGTAGGAGTCGTGCTTTTCACCAATAAACAGATATTGTTAATCAGTGAGTTACGTTAAAAAGAGGGGACTCTCGCATTGGTCACCCTTTTTATTTGATCGTCACCTATTTTTTAACTTTAGGGGCTAGAATCATATTCATCTTCTTGCCCTCAAGCTTTGGCATCGCCTCCACCTTGGCTAGCTCCTCGAGATCTGTCGCGAAGCGAAGTAGAAGAATCTCACCCTGCTCCTTGAAAACTATCGAACGACCGCGGAAGAATACATACGCCTTCACCTTGTCACCATCCTTAAGGAACTTCTCGGCATGTTTAAGCTTAAAGTTATAGTCGTGATCGTCGGTTTGAGGACCAAAACGAATCTCTTTAAGTACAACCTTAGTTTGGTTTGCCTTCAACTCTTTAGCTTTCTTCTTCTGTTGATACAAGAACTTAGAGTAGTCAGCAATGCGGCACACTGGAGGATCAGCCTTAGGTGAGATCTCGATAAGATCAAGTTCCATCTCGTCTGCAAGACGCAGTGCTTCGCGTGTTGAATATACTCTTGACTCTTCGATGTTTTCACCCACGAGTCTCACTTGTGGGACATTGATCTCGTCGTTTGTGCGGTGTGGGTTCTCCTTCTCGGGTAGTCTACGTCCACGAATACCACCTGCGCCAGCAGGCTTTGGTCTTGGTCTGTTATTCGCCGAGTTGAAAGGTCTCGGTTGGAATGGCTTTGGTGCTGCTATGGTTTTGTCCTCCTAATGTTTAGTTTAACTTCTTGTTATTTAAATTATTGCACAAAGTTATAAATAAAAATAACGATGTGCAATAATTTTATGAAAAATTAATCGTCAATTTCGTCTAGTTTATTAGCCTCAATCTCGGCTTTTACAAGCGTTGATACGTAGTCGCCAAACTCCTTGATTGACATCTGTCCCTTATCTCCTTCGCCTTGCGCGCGCACAGAGACAAGAGTGTCGTCTTGCTCCTTCTCACCCACGATAAGTAGGAATGGGATACGCTTAAGCTCATTGTCGCGGATTTTGCGTCCAATCTTCTCGTTGCGATCATCCACAAGAGTACGCACGTCGCTACGGTTGAGTAGCTTAGCTACCTTGTGTGCGTAGTCATTGTACTTCTCCGAGATTGGGAGTACTACCGCCTGATCTGGTGACAACCATAGAGGGAATTTACCTCCTGTGTGCTCCAATAATACTGCCACAAAGCGCTCCATAGAACCAAATGGTGCACGGTGGATCATAATTGGGCGGTGTAGCTTATCATCTGCGCCCTTATACGTAAGGTCGAAGCGCTCTGGTAGGTTGTAGTCAACTTGGATTGTTCCTAGCTGCCACTTACGACCGATAGCATCCTTGACCATGAAGTCTAGCTTTGGACCATAGAAAGCCGCCTCGCCTAGCTCCACGGTGGTGTTAAGCCCCTTCTCTTTTGAAGCTGTGATGATGGCGTGCTCCGCCTTCTCCCAGTTCTCGTCGCTACCGATATACTTTTGTGTATTGCTTGGGTCGCGAAGTGATATCTGAGCAGTGTAGTTCTCGAAGTTGAGAGTCTTGAAGATATAGAGTACGATATCTATTACCTTCTTGAACTCATCGAGAAGTTGGTCTGGGCGCACAAACATGTGGGCATCATCCTGGGTGAATCCTCTCACGCGAGTAAGACCGTGAAGCTCACCAGTTTGCTCGTAGCGGTAGACGTTACCAAACTCAGCAAGGCGGATAGGTAGATCTTTGTACGAGCGAGGTTTGAACTTGTAGATCTCGCAGTGGTGAGGGCAGTTCATTGGACGAAGCAGGAACTCCTCGCTCTCGTCGGGGGTGTGGATTGGTTGGAATGAGTCCTTGCCATACTTAGCATAGTGCCCAGAGGTTACATATAGCTCCTTGTTACCAATCACGGGGGTCATAACCTGCTCATAACCATACTCACGCTGTACACTACGAAGGAAACCCTCTAGCCTGTCGCGCAAAGCGGCACCTTTAGGCAACCACAATGGTAGACCTTGACCAACGCGTTGTGAGAATGTAAAGAGTTCAAGCTCTCTACCTAGTTTGCGGTGGTCGCGTTTTTTAGCCTCCTCCATCATTGAGTTATACTCGTCGAGCATCGACTTCTTAGGGAAGGTGATACCGTAGATACGTGTGAGCATCTTGTTCTTCTCATTACCGCGCCAGTAAGCACCCGCTACCGATGTTAGCTTGATAGCCTTGATGATACCTGTGTTTGATATATGAGGACCACGACAAAGGTCTGTAAATGCGCCGTTGGTGTATAGTGTGATTGTGCCATCTTCGAGTTCGCTGATAAGCTCTGTTTTGTAGATCTCACCCGCTGCGGCGAAGCGCTCCATAGCGTCAGCCTTCGAGATCTCGGTGCGCGTGATCTCCTCTTTTTGGCGCGCTAGCTCCTGCATCTTGTTCTCGATTGTCACAAGATCAGACTCTGTGATTGGCTTTGGAGAGTCTACATCGTAGTAGAATCCCGACTCGATAGCTGGACCGATACCGAACTTGATGCCTGGGTATAGCTCCATTAGAGCCTCCGCGAGGAGGTGTGACGAGGTGTGCCAGAAAGCGTGCTTGCCCTCGGCGTCATCCCACTTGTAGAATTTAATTGAACTGTCACTCTCAATGGGGGTAGACATATCTTTTGTCTCTCCATTTATCGAGGCAGCAAGGCAGTCAGCAGCTAGACGAGGGCTGATACTCTGCGCAATAGTAAAGGCTGTTGTTCCAGCAGCGAACTCGCGTTGAGAGCCATCTGGAAAGGTTACTTTAATCATTTTGTTTTAAATTATTTTGTTTTTGTGCCACGCCCCTTTCACAATTACGAGACGAAATAGAGCATGGTCTTTAAGGGGAGTTCTATAAATTTTCGTTCACCTGCGGCAGATCCTTGATCGACATATCGCGGTGTGACTTCTCCCTCTCGGCACGTTGAAGTGGGTTTTGAGAGGCGCGGAAGTGTCGACGACGAGACTCGACGATATCTATTGCCATATATATTGCGTTACGCATAGAGTCTGGCGAGGCGATGCCTTTACCCGCGATATCGTACGCTACACCATGGTCGGGCGATGTGCGTACCGCGGTGAGACCTGCGGTGAAGTTTACGCCCTCTGGGGTTAGTGCCTTGAAGGGGATCAACCCTTGGTCGTGGTACATAGCAAGGATGGCGTCGAACTTCTTGAAGCCGCCACCTGCAAAAAGCCCATCAGCCGCAAAGGGACCGAATGCCATCACGCCCTGCTTGTATGCCTCCTTGATCGCTGGGGTTATGATCTGTTGCTCCTCGGCGCCGAGCAGCCCGCCATCCCCTGCGTGGGGATTGAGCGACATAACGGCAATATGAGGCTCTACAACGCCAAAATCCTTGATTAGGGTATTGCGTAGATTTTTGAGGTCGTTGGTGATCGCCTCGTGAGTAATCGAAGCGCTTACCTCGCTTAAGGGGATATGTTTGGTGACGAGACCTACGCGTAGTAGCTCGCCACACATCATCATCATGCTATCACCCTCGAAGATTGAACTCATATACTCGGTGTGTCCAGTGTGTTGGAACTTATCGCTCTGCACCGACTCTTTGTTGAATGGCGCTGTGACGATTGCGTCGACGATACCCGCACGAAGTTCCTCGCTACCCTTGACGAGGGACTCGATAGCTGCCACGCCAGCCGACTCTTCGGCAACGCCAACCTTTACGGGTTGTTGTGGCGCTCCGCAGTCAACGATATTAACCTTGCCTTTGCGCGCTTCGCGAGCCGAGGTGATAACGTTAAACTGTACATTGTCGATCTCTTGGAGCAGCTTTTTGTAGTGTTCTGCTACCTTTACTGAACCGTAGATGATGGGGGTGCAGATCTCGCACATGCGTGAATCTGAAAATATCTTGAGTAATAACTCCCAGCCAATACCGTTTGTATCTCCTTGGGTGAGGGCTATCTTTAGTTTATGTTCTGACATTTTAATCTCTTATTTGCTTGCGAAGTTAATATTTTTTAATCAAAATAACAACTTCTCTAAAATATTTCGCAGCGATAGTTGTAGTTGTTGCGAAGTATCTCGAATTGATTAGGGTGATTTTTTAGTAGTAGATTCTCGGTTTTGATATCTATATGGCTCTCTATCAGGTGGCTCATCTCCGCCCACGATAGCGCGTGAGGCGTTATCTTGCACACATCGGGGTACCACCCTTCGAGAGGTAAATCGAAGTGTTTGGCGATATCTCCAACGACGATAGACGTGGCGTTCGCCTTGCCTTGCACGGAGTATCCCGCGACGTGGGGTGTCGAGACTAGCGCGCGTTGCAAGAGTTCAGCGTCTATATTAGGCTCTCGCTCCCATACGTCGAGCGCGAAATCCAAAGTTGACGCTTTGAGTGCTTTGCTACACACAACCTCGCCGCGCGAGGCGTTGATAAGGGTTGCGTTGGGGCGCATGAGTTTTATGGTCGAGTCGTTTATAAGGTGGCGCGTTGTGGCGTTAAGCGGTGTGTGGAGCGTTACAATATCGCATTGAGGGAGTAGCTCTTCGAGAGAGGTGAAGTCACCACCCTCGGCCGCTTGGCGGGGAGGGTCGCAGCAGATCACCTCGAAGCCCCACATTGTGGCGTACTCCTGTATTAGTCGCCCGACATTACCGACACCCACTACGCCTAGTCGCCTCTGTTTGGGACTCCACCCCTGCTTCTGGCTAAGGTAGTGCATAACCCCAGCGAACCAGTGCAGCACGCCACGGGCATTGCAGCCTGCGGCGGTGGTCACTGTGATGTTGTGCTTGAGGCAGTAGTCAAGGTCTATATGGTCGAAGCCAATGGTAGCTGTGGCTATGTGTTTGATGCGTGAACCCTCAAGCAGTGAGCTGTTGCACGTCGTGCGTGTGCGCACGATAAGGGCATCGGCATCGGCTACCTCAGCGCGGGTGAAGAGTCTACTTTGCAGATAGTGAACCTCTGCATAAGGCTCAAGCACACCTTTTATATATGGTATCGCTTCGTCAATAAGGATCTTCACAACTCTATTTTTTTTGTTTGTGGGGGCAAAGATACACTTTAATTGTAGTTTTTCTATTTAATTTCGTATATTTGTCTCACAAATATAATCTGTTTATGGATCTAAGTAATTTTGACCCTAGTGGTGTCGGGGTAGATAATGGCTCATACTTCGGGTTGCCGTGTACGATAGATGATTCGCGCGTGGTGCTTATCTCTGCGCCGTGGGATGTGACTGTCTCGTATGGTGTAGGGTGTGCCTTTGCTCCCGATGCAATAATTGAGGCGTCGACGCAGCTGGATTTATACGATCCATCGGCACCCGACGCATGGAGAGAGGGTATAGCCACAGCGGGGATCGACTACTCAATAGCTGAGCTATCGCAGTCACTGCGCTCGGATGCTCAACATATAATAGACCATCTTGAGGGTGGTGACGAACCCAATATCTTCACCTTACGCCGCCTAAAGCGAGTTAATGATGGGTCGGTGAGGTTGAACGAGAATATCCTCTCGCAGAGCCGCTCGCTCTTAGAGCAGGGTAAGCTGGTGGGTTTAGTGGGGGGTGACCACTCTACACCTTACGGTTTGATAAAGGCGCTCGGTGAGCGTCATGACGATTTTGGAATACTTCACTTTGATGCTCACTGCGACCTGCGTGAGGCGTACGAGGGGTTTGAGTACTCGCACGCTTCGGTTATGTATAACGTCTTGAGAGATGTGGAGTCGGTAAGTCGTATTGTGGAGGTTGGAGTTCGTGATTTTTGTGATGATGAGCTAAAGCTAGCAACGACCTCTGAGCGAGTTGTGATGTTCTCGGACTTTGAACTCTCGCGTCGACGCTTTGAGGGTGAGACGTGGCGGAGCCAGTGTGATAATATTGTTGCTCAACTACCTCAAAAAGTCTACGTGAGCTTCGATATAGATGTTCTCGATGTGGCTTATTGTCCTCACACGGGAACTCCTGTGCCTGGGGGGCTTAACTTCAACGAGTCGGTCTACCTCCTTGAGAGGCTTGTAGCTTCGGGGCGCGAGGTTGTAGGTTTTGATGTTGTGGAGGTGACGCCGCACCCCAAACGAAGGGTTGACGCTGTGGTGGGAGCGCGTGTACTATATAAATTATGTGGAATGACAATTTTGTCGAATAAAAGATAGATATGATTTTTTCAAAGATAAAACTCTCTATTATCTCTCTCTCTATATTGGCTGTGGTGAGTTGTGGGGGTGGAGACGACGCTGTTCAAGTAGGTGAGCAGGGGCTACGCAATGAGAGTGATTCACTTGCGTATGTGTTGGGTTTGAGTGTGGCTCAAAACCTAATAAAGATGGACTCGACGATAAACCTAGAGGCGGTGAGTATCGCCATAGCTCATGCGGCACGCGGCGAGGAGCGCTTGTCACAGGACGATGCACGCACGACATACCTACGTTATATGCTCTACGTGGAGCCTCAACGCCGTAGAGCCTACGAGGAGAGCTACCTCGAGGAGTTCTCTAAGAGTCAAGGCGAGTTTGCGCGAACAAAATCGGGACTGACCTTTAAGATAGTGAGTGGTGGCGACGAGAAGAAGAAGCCTAAAGCTAACACCGATTGGGTCGAGTATGTGTGCTCGATAAGTCGCGTGGATGGTGAGGTTGTAGCCAAGGATGTGAGCGTTTCGTTGCCATTCGAAGATCTTGTGAGTGGCGTGCAAGAGAGCCTCAAGATGATTGGTAGTGGTGGCGAGATTGTGTCATGGCTCCCATCGAAACTAGCCTATGCCGACGCTGGTGATGAAAAACTTAAAATTGCACCGTTTGAGACTCTGCGTTTTGAAATAAAACTTAATAGCGTGGAGTCCTCTACTATGGAGAAGAATAGAGTTAAGAAGTCTAAATTCTAGCTATGAGCGTGAGTTTACGAGTAGATCACGAGTGGGACGGTGTGCCAATGCCGCAGCGGTTATTTGCAATTATGGCTGTTGCCTTTGCTGTTTCGTTGGGTGTGATAGATGGCGTCATAGCTAATATTGCACTGCCTACAATATCAGCAAATCTGGATATATCCCCCTCGGACTCAATATGGATAGTTAACGCTTATCAGATATCTGTCGTTGTTACACTGTTGATGTTCTCGACTCTGGGGGATCATTTGGGGTATAAGCCGCTGTTCTTATCGGGTATAACGCTCTTTATGATAACCTCTTTTGGGTGTGCTATGTCGTGGAACCTAGGCTCTCTGATCTTCTTTAGAGCTATTCAAGGTGTGGGTGCTAGTGCTGTGATGAGTGTTAATACATCTATTGTGAGGCTTATATATCCTCGTAGGATGTTGGGGCGCGGGCTTGGAATCAACTCGACGGTGGTCTCGGTCTCTGCGGTGATGGGTCCCTCGTTAGCCTCGGCGATACTCTCGCTCGGTGACTGGAGGTGGATCTTCTTTGTAAATATACCGTTCGGAATAATCGCAATTTTCTTGGGGTGGCGCTATATCCCTCGTAATCCGCAGCTTCTGGCGGGGTCTCTATTCAAATGGAGCGATGGGGTTATGAATCTACTTAGCTTTGGACTGCTGTTCGCGGTTGTGACCTCGATATCACACGGTGTAGATATGAAGATAGTGGCGCTGCTAGCTGTAGTTTTTGTCGTTGTTGGTTACCTCTTTGTGCGGTTACAGCTGCGCCGAAGCTCGCCAATTATACCCTTTGACCTACTTAAGATACCTATCTTTACACTCTCGATGCTCACCTCGATTCTCTCCTTTGTGGCTCAGATGTCGACCATGGTCGCTCTCCCCTTCTTTTTGCAGGGGCAGTTGGGGTATAGTGTTGTCGAGACGGGGTTGTTGATGTCCTCGTGGGCGGCGACCAATATTATCACAGCTCCATTGTCGGGTGTGTTGTGCGAACATTTTCATGCTGGAGTGCTCGGTGGCGTGGGGCTTATTATTTTGACTATCGGTCTGCTGTTGTTAGGCTCCGTAGGGGATGGTGTTGCCACATGGGATATAGTGTGGCGTTTGGCTATCTGTGGCGTTGGATTTGGACTGTTTCAGCCACCTAATAATAGTGTGCTTATCGGTTCGGCACCTATCTCGCGAAGTGGCTCGGCTAGCGGAATGATGGCATCAGCGCGTTTGATGGGTCAGATAATAGGTACTTCGCTCGTGGCTCTGTGCTTCTATATTTTATCGAGCAGCGAGGCTAATTATATCATTTATGTAAGTGCTATATTCTCGGCCGTTGCAATGGTGATCTCTTTTTCGAGATTATCGCTCCCTCTACCTGAGGTACTTAGAGAAAAAAGAGGAAAAATATAATAAAAAAGTTTGGTGAAGTTATTTTTTTGCCTTATCTTTGCAACGCTTTCGAGCAGCGGATTGAGCTATGGTGTAATGGTAACACAGCTGATTTTGGTTCAGTCGTTCTAGGTTCGAATCCTGGTAGCTCAACTCAAGGAGAGGTTTTACGCCTCTCTGTTTTTTTTGAGGATCCTGCGCATGAAAGCATGGGTTGTTTTTAAAACATTTTGAACTATGTTAAGTAGACGTTTGTTACGCATTAAGGCTGTCAAGGCTCTCTATGCACACCTTCAAAGTGAGGGTGATAATATGATCGTATCCGAGAAGTCGATGATGGCATCTATTGATCGGTCTTATGACCTCTATTTTCAAATGATGATTCTCCCTATGGAGATTGCCGCTTATATGTCGAGCCGTCAAGAGATAGATATGAAGAAACATCTAGCAACCTATGAGGATCTCAATCCAAACACAAAACTCATTGACAGCGCCCTTGTGCAGCTAATCTCTTCGAGTGACTCAATTAATGACTATGTTAGTTCTCGAAAATTGGGTTGGCAGACATCTCCAGAACTTATCAAGACTTTGTACAATCAGTTTTCTGAGCGTGATGTATTTAAAAATTACATGACTTCGCAACAGAACTCTCTAAAGGAGGATATCGCACTGTGGGAGGATTTCTACGTTAATGATGTTCAGAACTGTGAGCTTCTCGATGAGGTGCTCGAGGAGCAGACGCTTATGTGGTGTGGTGACCTAAGCTATGTGTTACCTCTTGTGACGCGTACGTTTAGCTCCATAAGACCATCGCATACGGAGATTAAGGTGGTGCGCAAGTTCAAGTGCGAGGATGATGAGAAGTTTGTTCGTACACTCTTCGAGAAGTCGCTTATCAACTATAACTATAACCAAGAGTATATCGAGCGTTACACCCAGAATTGGGATGTTGAGCGTATTGTATTTATGGATATCCTCATTATGGTTGTTGCTATGAGCGAGTTTGTATCGTTCCCCGATATCCCCGTTAAGGTTACAATGGATGAGTATATCGAGATCGCTAAGAACTATTCAACACCAGGAAGTGGAGTCTTTGTAAATGGTATCCTTGACAAACTAGCCAACTCACTCACCGAAGAGGGTGCACTTGTGAAGGTTGGACGTGGATTACTTTAGATATAGTGTTAAGTGTTTAATGTTAAGTGTTTAATGTTAAGTGTTTAATGTTAAGTGTTTAATGTTAAGCGTTTAATGTTAAGTGTTTAGTTGTTTAATGTTTATTGACTAGTTTCTTAACGTTTAACACTAAACATTAAACGGTTTTTCGGTTCAAACACAAAAGTGTTTGATAAATTTCAGAGGGATAGTTGGTTACTCAAATTTATTTGAAATAACTAACTATCCCTTTGAAATATTATAGCTTTAGGTATAATCCGAAAACCGTAAAACATAAAGTTTAGCTCTGCGGGGAGCACCCCGCCGCCGCCCGCGCAGGGCAGTTGTATATCTATTTTCAGAGAACACTAATACCTACAAAATAGGCGCGACCAACTGATGCGGTCGCGCCTATTTATGTTTTACCTTTTGTTATGTCTACTTCGCAGCAGGTATAATATTGGTGGGGATATCTAGCTTTTTGTCATCGCTACCAATGGCGAAACTACTTATTTTATATGTGTTGCGCGTTGCTTTCCAATCACACTCTATGCGTCCATCACCCAGTACGATAGTGCCTAGCTTCGTTCTGAGCCATGCAGCGAGTTTCTCGTAACGTGGGTCATAAGCGACATTATTTGTCTCGTTGGGGTCACTACGAAGGTCAAAAAGAGCCATCTCTGCATCCTCGGGTGAGCACTCAAGTGCCCACTTAATATCCATGAGTGGTGGGTACTTAGCGGTTATTGTCGACTTGCGGCTACGCATTGAGAATGAGAAGTCACGAGAACGCATATAGGCGCGAGGACCTGCGATATGGTATGTTTCACCAAGTACATAGTCACGAGGTGTCACCTCTCCCGCTACGGTCTTTGCAATATCGCGACCATCAAGGTAGTCATACTCTTTTGCATCTACATTGATTCCTGCGGCAGCGAATATTGTTGGTGCGAAGTCGACATACTCGACGAAGTCCTTTACAACCTTGCCCGCAGGGAACTTATTTTTGTCGGAGCTAACCACCACAACAGCAGTCTGGTTACTCTTAAGGTATCCCGAAGATTTAGCATATACACCCTGCTCACCGAGGTGCCAGCCATGGTCTCCCGTAGCGAGGATGATAAGGTACTCCCTACCGCGGCGTTTAGCTGAAGCCTTGAACTCAGATACTGCCTTGCCAATTAGCTCGTCGCCCATGGCGCAGAAGGCATAGTAATCGCGAATACACTGCATCTGCTCCTTTTGGCTCAGTGGGCGGATATCGGCTGCGGACTGCCACTTCTTAACCTGAGCAGGCATCTTTGAGTACTCCTCGTCGGTGAGGGTTGGTATCTTGTACTTCTTGCTCATAAACTTGTCACGATACTCCTTGCTAGGTAGCACTGGAGTGTGAGGGAAGTGGTAGCCGAGGTGTATAAATTGTGGTTTGTCGGCATCTTGAGCGGCTACTTTCTTTCCTGTGACGGAGGTGTACTTCTCAGAACCTTGACTTTGAAGGAAGAGAGCTAGATCTTCGGTGGTGCGACCATCGAGGGTCTTGTCGGTAGGCATAGTGTTTACGCCAGCGATTATGGCTCCCGCAACCTTGCCAGGTGAGGTTATTATATCTTGATCCTTGCGGAATTTCTTTGTTGCCGCCTTGTCTTTGGCGCTAAGTCCATCGCGGTGCGAGATGTAGTACTCTACGCTTGAACCATCGGGGTAGTTCCAAGTCTCAAGGTTACCTACTAGTCCCTTTTTATCCCACACTCCACGCTTGTACCAGTCGCTCATTTTGCTTTGAGAGTAATCTTTATCGCCCACAGCTACTTGATACAACTGTGCATCGTTGTAGCGCATCGGCTCCGAGTACTTAAAGATATAATACCCTGTTTTACCGAATGTTGCAGTTTGGTAGCCTGCTTGAGCCATCACCTCGGGAACGAGGGGTTTGGCGAAGTCACTTGTGTTGTGAGTCACCTCGAAGCTGTAAATTCCACTATGAAAAGGGTAGCGTCCAGTGTGCATCGAGCCGCGCGAAGGGGCACTCACGGGGGTGTTGCAGAATGATGAGGTGAAGAGCACTCCCTCGCTAGCAAGTTTGTCGATATTGGGAGAGGAGACGTAACCTAGCTCACTCTCGCTGCTGCCTCGTGTAGCGCGGTTGTAACACTCCAGAGCGTCAGCTCGTTGGTCATCGGTGATGATCCACAGGACGTCGGGTTGTTGTGATTGTGCCGCTGCAGCCATACCAGGTAGCAGAAGCGAGCAATAGCCTAGCTTTTTTATCATCTTAGTCAGTTTTAGGTTTGCTGAATTCAACCTGCAAATGCAACTGAATTCATATTAATAATTTGTTTAAATTTTTCATTTGGTGTGAGGTATCCGAGTCTTTTACGAGGACGATTATTTAGCTTGTTTTCAATC
>JBCQVD010000065.1:0-11862 GCA_047173405.1 Rikenellaceae bacterium | reverse complement strand
GCATACCGACCACCTCTACTCCAAAGCGGGGGAGGCTGGTTATCAACCATACTGGGACTCTAAGACCTTTGACTATGGTAAGCGCGAGGTGCAACACTTCTTGCTCTCTAACCTAAAGTATTGGTTGGATGAGTTCCACTTTGATGGCTTCCGTTTTGATGGTGTCACCTCGATGATTTACCACCACTTCGGATATACTGAGTTTGATGATCGCTCTAAGTTCTTTGACGAGGGTGTGAATCGCGACGCGCTGGTCTACTTAGCGCTTGCGAACGACTTGATCCATATGATTAACCCTGCGGCGATAACTATTGCCGAGGATGTGAGTGGCATGCCCGCGATGTGCAATAAGATCGAGGATGGAGGCTACGGCTTTGACTATCGTCTAGGTATGGCGATACCTGACTTCTGGATCAAACTGCTCGAAGATATACCCGATGAGGAGTGGAGCATATATGAGATGTGGGATATTATGACCTCGCGCCTAAGCGATGTCAAGACTATAGCCTACGCGGAGAGCCACGACCAAGCGATGGTGGGCGATAAGACCATCGCTTTCAGGTTGATGGATAAGGAGATGTACTTCTCGATGAATCGTGAATCGAAGGGTGTTGTTCTCGATCGAGGAATGGCGTTACACATGATGATCCGCCTAATGACCATCACAACGGGAGGTAATGGCTACCTTAACTTTATGGGTAACGAGTTTGGTCACCCCGAGTGGATCGACTTCCCGCGCGAAGGTAACGATTGGAGCTATGCCCACGCGCAGAGGCTGTGGTCACTCGCGAATGATGGCTTCCTGCGCTACTCATGGTGGGGGGCGTTTGATAGGGCTATGTTAACCCTTGTGAAGCGTCACAAGTTACTCACGGCGGGCTACCCGTATCAGTTACAGATGGATGAGCATAATAAGACCATTGTCTTTAGACTACGCAACATGCTCTTTGTCTTTAACTGGCACCCGACCGCCTCGATTCCTGATTATGAGGCGTATGTGGGCAGTGCAGCGAAGTATGTGCCTGTGTTGTCGACCGACGAGGCTCGCTTTGGTGGTTTGGAGCGTGTGGATATGACGGGCGAGAGCTTCTCGTACGAGAGGGATGGCGCTCAGTTTATTAAGATCTACAATGTTTCACGAAGTGCAACAGTATATAAGATAGTGAAATAACGTGAGTTCGAAGATTACGATTCTAGGTAGCGGCACCTCGCAAGGTGTACCAACGATAGGGTGTCGGTGTGAAGTGTGTCGCTCGACAGATCCTCGTGATGCGCGGTTGAGATCCTCCGCGATGATCGAACATAAGGGTGTGAGGTTGATTATCGACGCGGGCGTTGACTTCAGGACTCAGATGTTGAGGTCGGGGGTGACGCATATCAATGGTCTGCTGCTCACCCACGAACATAAGGACCATACGGGAGGTATTGACGATGTTCGAGCGCTCAACTTTGTGGACTATCCAGAGTCGATAAATATAGTTAAGATCTACGCGACACGTCGCACGCTTGATGTGGTGCGTAAAGATTACGACTACGCCTTTGTGGTGGATAAATATCGTGGTGTTCCAGAGATTGACCTCTGCGAGATCACCCCTCCGAAGCCATTTGTGATTGATGGCTGTGAGGTTACTCCCATCTCGGGAAAGCACTCTGCTCGCTTTGATGTGACAGGTTTTAGGGTTGCGAATTTCGCCTACCTAACCGATTTTAAGACAATAGAGCCAGCGGAAGAGGCTAAGCTATTGGGTCTGGAGGTGTTGGTTGTCAATGCTCTTAGGTTTGGGCGTCACCCCTCGCACTTTAATGTCGAGGAGGCGTTGGCTCTGATCTCAAGGGTTAAGCCCAAGCGCGCCTACCTAACTCACATGTCGCATGATATTGGTCTCTATGACTATGCGCAGAGCCAACTGCCTGAGGGGGTGACTTTTTGTTATGATATGATGGAAATATTAATTGAAGATGAATAAAGTAAAAGGAAAAGTAGTCGTTGTGACAGGTGCATCGTCGGGTATTGGCGAGGCTCTAGTGAAGGAGTACGCCTCGCTAGGGGCGAAGGTCGTGGCGGCTGCAAGGCAAGAAGATAAACTTAAAGCAATAGTTGACGAGATAACCTCACGCGGTGGCGAGGCTATATACTCGGTGTGTGATGTGGTGAGGGAGGAGGATTGCAAACTCCTTCTTGATAAGGCGGTGGATCGCTTCGGTGGTGTGGATATTGTGATCTGTAACGCGGGACTCTCAATGCGCGCTATCTTCGATGATGTGGAGCTTGATGTTCTGCACCGCCTCATGGATGTGAACTTCTGGGGTTGTGTCAATACGGTGAAGTATGCGCTGCCATATATCCAAAAGTCGTGCGGATCTATCGTTGGTGTCTCGTCGGTTGCGGGGCTTCATGGTCTGCCAGCGCGCACGGGTTACTCGGCGTCGAAGTACGCTATGACGGGTTTTTTGGAGACTATACGTATCGAGAACCTCAAGAAAGGGGTGCATGTGATGATCGCTTGCCCTGGGTTTACAGCCTCGAATGTTCGCTTCTCGGCGCTTAACGCTACGGGTGATACGCAGGGTGAAAGCCCTCGTGATGAGGCTAAGATGATGACCTCCGAAGAGGTTGCTAAGATAATTGTTAAGGGTGTTAACTCGCGTAAGCGCCTGTCGCTAATGGAGTTTAATGGTCGCGCAACACACCTAATAAAGAAGTTCTTTCCAGCCTTTTTGGATCGTATGTTCTACTCACACATGGCAAAAGAGCCAGACTCTCCACTTAAGTAGGCGGCGAGATTAGAAGAGTATAGATGGAGGGATCTTAAGCTAAACTCTCCTTTTGGGTTTTAGCTTTTGTCTCGACAGACTCTTGGTATGATTCGTGGTCGATGTCGCACCCTGCGCAGTTGCTGTGGCAGCCCAAGTCGTGGCAAGAGACTCCCTCTTGATCTATGCGGCTCTCCTGCACGGCACACTTAATGTCGAGGCTGCGCATATGTTTATTTGTTGAGATCTCAGAGTCAATAAAGTGACCTTTGACCATAAGGGTGATCGACATGCCGACCATAAAGAATGCTACGGCACCGATCGAAAATAGAGTAACAATTAACCAACTTGGCATAAATAAAGAGGTTTAGTTTGAATTTATGGGACAAAGTTACTACTTTTGTATAATATAACAAAAAAAAGATGATAATATGCGCATTGTAATTGCAGGAGCAGCGGAGATGGGTTGCCATTTGGCGAGGATGCTAAGTGGTAATACTCACGATATTACAGTCATTGATAGTGACCCTAAGTTGCTTAGTGAAGTTACGAGCATAGCCGACGTAATAGCTGTTGAGGGCGACCCGACAACTTTTGCAACGCTGCGCAAAGCGATGGTGCGTAAGAGTGATCTTTTTATTGCTGTTAACGTTAAGGAGAATGATAATATAGTCTCTGCGGTGTTGGCAAAACAGCTCGGTGCTAAGAAGTCGATTGCGCGAATAGATAATAATGAGTACCTCGAACCCAACAACAAGGAGGTCTTTATTAATATGGGTATCGACTACCTCTTCTACCCCGAGAAGGTGGCGGCAGGAGAGGTGATAAATCTTTTGGGTCACACCTCATCGTCGGAGTATGTCGACTTTTCGGGCGGTAAGTTAGCGCTTGTTGTCTACAAATTAGATAGCACGTCGCCTCTGTTGGGGCGTGAGCTTTCAGGTTTTTCGGACGATGAGACACCTTTGAGCTACCGTACGGTCGCCATCACCCGCGGTGGAGTGACTATCATCCCCAAGAAGAGTGAGGTCTTTATGGAGGATGATGTGATATATGTTATCACGCGTCAGGACTCTATGTCGGAGGTGATGAGTCTGTCGGGGCGTAGTAATATTGATATTAATAATCTGATGATTCTAGGCGGTTCGCGCATTGGTGTGCGTGTGGCCATGGAACTTCAGAATGATGTGAATATAAAACTTGTCGATTATAATGCCGATAAAGCGTATCGTCTGGCGGAGCTGTTGGATAAGACGCTTATAATAAACGAGGATGGTCGTAATACGGAGCTAATGCTTGAGGAGGGTATCGCTAACATGGACGCTTTTTTGGCGGTGACGGGGCGTAGTGAGACAAATATCCTAGCGGCTATGTTCGCCAAACGAATGGGTGTGAAGAAGGTTATCGCCGAGGTGGAGAACCTTAACTATATAGGTCTCTCGGAGAGTATGGGTATTGATACCATCATCAATAAGAAGGTTATCACAGCCTCTAATATCTTCCGCTTCACAATGTCAACCGATGTACAGGCGATCAAGTGTTTGAATGGTAGCGACGCCGAAGTGTTAGAGTTTATCGTGAAGCCTAATTCGGCGGCAACGAAGCACAAGGTAAAGGATTTGGAGCTGCCAGAGGATACCATAATAGGGGGTATTGTGCGAGGTGATAAGGTCTTTATCGCTACGGGCAATAGCCAGATCAACGCCTACGATAGGGTTGTTGTATTCTCGATGCCTGATTCGGTAAGTAAGATTGGATACTACTTTAATTAACAAGCCTTATGTATGTCGCTATTGCAGGAAATATAGGAAGCGGAAAGACCACTCTCACGGAGATGCTCTCGCGCCACTACGACGCTCATGCCTACTATGAGGATCCCGATAATCCATATATCGGCGACTTCTATGAGCAGATGAGCCGCTGGTCGTTTAATCTACAGGTCTACTTCTTAAGTAGTCGTATTCAACAGACCAAAGATATGTTGGCTCAAAAGGAGGAGAAGGGTTTTAAGTTCGTCTTTCAGGATCGTACGATCTATGAGGATGCACATATCTTTGCTTCGAACCTCAATGATATGGGGCTTCTCTCGACGCGCGACTTTGCAACCTACATGAAGACGTTTGACCTCTTTGAGAGCTTTGTGCCGTGTCCCGACCTATTGATATATCTGCGTGCGAGTGTTCCAAAATTAAAGGCGCAGATCAAGAAGAGGGGGCGCGAGTATGAGAGTAATATAGATAGTGACTACCTTCAGAAACTAAACGATAAGTACGAGAGGTGGATCACCGAGGTCTACAAAGGTCGCGTCTATATAATTGACAATGATAAACTTGATTTTGAGGGTAATGCAGAGGATTTCGCTCAAGTCTGCAAAGAGATAGATTCATTATGAGCATTGCTCTTCCAAAACCATTTATAGAGAGCCTCACTCGCGAGATGGGCGATGTGGAGGCGAGTGCACTCTGCGAAGCGTTAGAGGGTGAGTCACCAACATCCATAAGGGTCAACCCCTTCAAGATGTCGTCACCGCCAGCGTTTACACCTATTGGTTGGAGCCGTTACGGTTTCTACCTTGAGCAGCGTCCTAGCTTCACACATGATTCTGATTTTCATGCTGGGGTCTACTATGTGCAGGAGGCTAGTTCGCAGTTTGTGGGACATATACTCTCCACTATACCCGACGAGGTTGAGGGGTGTCGTCTGCTCGATATGTGTGCAGCGCCAGGGGGTAAGAGCACCCTCTACTCCACACTTGTGGGGCTGGACGGGTTAGTTGTCGCCAACGAGATTAATCGTTCGCGAGCATCAATCCTTGCGGACAATATACGAAAGTGGGGGCTTGGCAATGTTGTTGTGAGTAGTAACGACTCGTCGCACTACGCCGAGGCTCAGGGGTGGTTTGATATCGTCGCGGTCGATGCACCATGCTCTGGTGAGGGTATGTTTCGTAAGATGGCAGAGGCGCGCGAGGAGTGGAGTGAGGGGGGTGTTAAGATGTGCGCCCAACGCCAAGCGGAGATTCTCGCCAACGCGTGGCAAGCTCTGAAGGCTGGGGGTGTGCTGATTTATAGTACATGCACCTTTAACCGAAGCGAGAACGAGGGTGTACTGGAGGCTTTCGTCGAGGAAGTGGGAGATGAGTTGACCGCTTTTGAGGGTGTTGAAGTCCCCGAGGAGTGGGGTGTTGTGTGCGCAGAGGTTGGCGCTTTTCAGACTTTTCGTTTGATGCCTCATAGAGTTGATGGCGAGGGGCTGTTTGTCGCTGTGGCGCGCAAGAGCTTTGACAGTGGCGGTAAGAAGCGCTTCCCGAAGGCGCGAAAAAAGATATTCTCGAATGTCGAGAAGCAGGCTCTGCGCGAGCTACGCAGCTGGGTGAATCAACCCGAAGAGATGACTTTTGCGGTGGTTGGCGATAGTGTTTATGGCTACTACGTGTCACAAATGGAGTCGGTGAAGCGTCTAGCGGAGTCGTTTACGGTGATCTACTCGGGTGTTGCTATGGGACAGCTCTACGCAGGTAAGCTAAAGCCCGACGGTGCGTTGGCACAGTTTCATGATTTGAACAGAGAACGTGTGCCGATGAGTGAGCTAGAGAGAGAACAGGCGCTATGTTACCTCAGAAAAGGCGATATAGACCCCGAACTGTTCGATGAGGGGATAAACCTTGTCGCCAGCAACGGCTATGCGCTGGGGTGGATTAAACGTATGGGGCGTAGGGTTAACAACCTCTACCCCAATACACTAAGAATTTTGAAATAGATAAAAGGCTGAGTTATGGATAAGGAGTCAAAGAAATTATACTATTCGATGGGTGAGGTTTGCGAGATGTTCTGCGTCGCTCCCTCGCTTATACGTCACTGGGAGGGCTATTTCTCGGTTATTAAACCTGTGCGTAACAAGAAGGGTAATAGGCTCTTTACCCCTGCCGATATCGAGAACTTTAAGATTATATATCACCTTGTAAAAGAGCGCGGTATGACCCTTGAGGGTGCACGCCGTGCGATGAACGATAATCGCGAAGAGCACCTATGCAGTGCAGAACTTCTCGAGCGACTATATAGTATTCGATCGCTGCTGCTTGAGGTGCGCGAGGAGCTTAAGGATGATGATAGGGTTATCAACTGTGAAGATGTTAAACCGCAACGTCTAAGTTTTGATATTCCCTGCGAGCAGGTGGAGCTTCAACTGTCACCCGAGGAGCAGGGGGTGGACGGCGAGGTGCGTGGTGAGCCTAAACCAATGTCGCAACGACACATCGGGCGCACTCCAGATGCCGAGTCGAAGGAGTTGTTTGCTTTTTATGAACAGACACTTTTTTAGAACGTGAGTTTTGGATAAGAATTTCTTATACAAAACACCTCTAAAATAACTTGATACAAAATTTAAACAGTTTCCAAAACACAGGTTTAGAGATGAAAGTTAGAGATATCACAAATATAATCGAGGAGTTTGCACCACTAAGGTTGCAGCAATCCTACGATAACGCAGGTCTCACGGTTGGCTCGTATGAGAGCGAAGTGACGGGCGTGTTGCTCGCAGTGGATGTAACGCAGGAGGTTATTGATGAGGCTCTACGCCTTGGCGTCAACCTTATTATCACCCACCACCCAATAATATTTAGCCCCTTAAAACGCCTCACTTCGTCCAACTACGTGGAGTGCTGTGTGCAACGTGCCATTCAACACTCTATCAACCTCTACGCCTCGCACACCAATTTAGATGGCGTGAGGGGTGGTATGAGCTGGTTCCTCGGTGAGAAGCTGCAACTGCGCGATATGCAACCATTGGAGGGGTTCGTTGGGTGCGATGTCGGCTTCGGTGTGGTTGGAGAGCTAGAGACCCCAATGCCTACGCTCGAATATATCAGGTGGGTAGGTCGCGAGTTGGGCTGCTCGGTGGTGAGAACTAGCGATATCGTGAGCCAAACGTGTGCGCGTGTGGCGATATGCACAGGCTCGGGAGGCTCGCTTATGGAGTACGCTTCGAGAGCAAATGTAGACCTCTACATCACTGCCGACCTTAAATATAATGACTTTATGACCCCCTCTACACGCTTTACAGTGGTCGATGTAGGT
The DNA here is from genome assembly GCA_047173405.1 of Rikenellaceae bacterium. Lineage (GTDB taxonomy): Bacteria > Bacteroidota > Bacteroidia > Bacteroidales > Rikenellaceae > Alistipes. The sequence continues at coordinate 4,033 of JBCQVD010000065.1, read as the reverse complement.
CATTATGAGAGTGAATATTGCGTTATTGATCTGATTTTTGATATTTTATCAAAAAAAATGATTAACTTTGCCATCCATAAAAGTGAGTCTACTCGTAACCCAATACACTATCTATCATTGTAGTTAGCCTTTGAGCGAGTTTGTATAGCGAATTAAGTTAAATGTGGTGTAACCACAAAATACAAATATATTATTATGACACAAAAGAAAGTAGTTGAAGCAGATTACTCAATGCAAGAGAAGATCATCGCTCTTTACGAGTTGCAGAAGATTGATTCTCAAATCGACGAGATCAACAAGGTTAAAGGTGAGCTACCTCTCGAGGTGAAGGATCTTGAGGATGTTATGGAGGGTCTCAATACTCGTCTTGATAATATCAATGCCGAGATTGAGGAGGTTAATACCCTTACAAAGCAGCGTAAGCGTGAGATCGACCAGTCGACAATACAGATAGCCAACTACAAGGAACAACACAATAATGTACGTAACAACCGCGAGTTTGACGCGATCACTAAGGAGATCGAGTATCAGGAGCTTGAGATTGAGCTAGCTGAGAAGCGTCTTAAGGAGTATAGCGTGTCGTTAAAGGGTAAGAGCGCTCAGCTAGAGGATGCCACAGCTCTATACCAGGACCGTGCTTCGGACCTAAAGGCTAAGCGCGAAGAGTTGGAGAATATAGAGCACCAGACAGCACCTCAGCTCACTAACCTTGAGGCTCAGGCGGTGTTGGCCCAGAAGAAGATCGACGAGCGCCTGCTTTCTGCGTATTCACGTATCCGTGGTAATGTGCGTAATGGATTGGCTGTTGTAACCGTTAAGCGTGATGCTTGTGGAGGTTGCTTCAACCGCATCCCACCTCAGCGTCAGTTGGAGGTGCGCCAAGGTCGCAAGATTATCGTTTGTGAGTACTGCGGACGTATCCTAGTGTACGATCCAGCAACAGCTGAGGAGTAGTTTTAAGCGTTTAGTGTTTAATGTTAGTGTTAAATGGTTAATGTTTAGTTCCTTAATTCATAACTAAAAACTATAGACTAGCAACTAATAACTTCGGAATGGTTTTAAACACATTAGTGTTTATAAAACAAAAAAGTGTTAGATAGTTATCCAAATTTATTTGAGATAATTATCTAACACTTTTTTATTGTAGAACGCAGTTCTTAAGTAGTGTAAAATAATTATTGGTGTGCTTCTAAAAATATGGCAATAATTGTTTTACACTACTTAAACCATACCGCTACAAAAGTTTAGCTCCGCGGGGAGCACCCCGCTCGCCGAAGGCACTCCTCGGAAATACAGAGACCGCTGTCCGCGTAGGACAATAAGAAGTTGTATAAGAAAGTATGTTGTCCGCGTAGAGGAGACTACTTTCGTGTCATCAGTGGCAGCAGCATGTCGTTGAACTGCTGATGCTCCACCAAGAAACCATCATGTCCGAAGAGAGACTCTATCTCTTTGTAGCTTCCGTTAGGTATCGTCGCGGCTAGTTCGCGCAGGTCTGCTGCGGGGAAGAGTATATCTGTGGTGATGCCCACAACGATAGTCTCTGCCTCGATACTCTTGAGTGCCGCCTCAACACCGCCTCTACCGCGCCCAATATCGTGGGTGTCGAAGGAGTCGATGATGGTGCAGTACGAGTAGACGTCGTAGCGCTTACATAGCTTCTCGCCTTGGTAGCGCTGGTAGCTGGATGCGCGGTGGTTGTCGATACGCTCGTCGGGGTTCTGCTGTGTTATGTTATAACCATGCGAACCACGGTAGCTTAGTAGTGCTATGGCGCGTGCTGTGGCTAGTCCATCCATTGCGGCATCGGCACGGCGCTCACCGAAACTCTTGTCAGCACGTATTGCCATGCGCATAGTCTCGTCAATGGCGATACACCATGGTGTTGCCTTAGCAGCTGTTGCTACGAGGATCAACTTATTGAAGCGCTTAGGCTCCATTACAGCCCACTCGATAGCTTGAAAACCACCTACCGAGCACCCAAGGATCATATCTATCTTACCCACACCCAACACATCTGCCATGATCTGGTGAGCGCGAACGATATCGCGTATAGTCACGGTCGGGAAGTCTCCGTAGTATGGCTCACCTGTCGCGGGGTTAGTGTGCAGTGGTGCGGTGGTACCGTAGGGCGAACCTAGGATATTGGCGCAGACCACAAAGTGCTCCTCGGGGTCGAGTATGGCGCCACTCTCCACGGTGTGAGGCCACCACTCCCTCACGTCGGAGTTAGCGGTTAGGGCGTGGCAAACCCAAACAACATTGTTGTGCGTCTTGCTTAAGGTGCCGTACGTTGTGTAGGCGATGGTGAGTTCGGGTAGAACCTCACCGCTCTCAAGTACAAAAGGGTCTGGGTGTTTGTAATATAAGATATTCATCTATTTAATGTGAGTCCGATAATAGGAAAAACTCATTTTTTATTTATTGTTTATCTCAATTTTTGTGAGTTTTCCCTATTATTAAACTCACATTATGAGCTTTTTAAGCTCTTGTAATATTTTACCCCGCCCCTAAATCCCCTCCCTCGGGGTGGGGACTTAGTCGCTTGCGCTCCTTAAGCAGGTGAGTTCGAATAATTTTCGAACTCATGTTGTTTAAGCCTATTCTTGGGTTACAGTTTTTGAAGCGCCTGATCTAGGTCATACTTAATATCTTCGATATCCTCAATACCTACGGACACACGAAGAAGATTAGGGTATACACCTGCTGATACTAGCTCTGCTTCAGTTAATTGAGAGTGTGTTGTTGTTGCTGGGTGGATGATGAGACTCTTTGTGTCACCAACATTAGCCACATGGTACAGCATCTGCGCATTGTCAACAACCGATGCCGCCGCTGCGGAGCCTCCCTTCACGCGGAAGCTAAGTACGCAACCATAACCGTTACGAAGGTACTTTGTGGCAAGTGCGTGGTATTTGTTGCTCTTAAGTCCTGGGTAGCTCACGCTCTCAACCTTAGGGTGAGACTCTAACCACTGAGCTAGCTCAAGGGTGTTGTCGGCACTGCGTTGAACACGAAGTGCTAGGGTCTCAAGACCTTGGGTAAGTAGGAATGCGTTGAATGGCGACTGGCAAGCGCCGATATCCCTCAACCCCTCGCAGCGCATCTTAACTGCAAAAGCTGCAGCACCGAAGCGCTCCCAGAAGTTTACTCCGTGGTAGCTCTCCACAGGCTCTGCGATGAGAGGGTAGCGACCGTTGTCCCATGCGAAGTTACCAGCATCGACCATCACACCGCCCATCGAGTTGGCGTGACCTCCGATCCACTTCGTCGCGGCGTGAGTGACTAGATTTGCACCGTAGTTGATTGGTTGGCAGAGGTAACCGCCGCAACCAAAGGTGTTGTCGCACATGAGCACAATGCCGTGACGACGCGCTATCTCGGCGATAGGCTCAAAATCGGGCACACTAAACTCGGGGTTACCGATAGTCTCCAAGTAGATAACTTTTGTCTTGCTATCTATGAGTGACTCGATGCTCTTAGGGTCGTCGCCCGCGGCAAATCTAACCTCGATACCAAAGCGGTTGAAGAGGTGGTGAAAAGCGTTGTATGTTCCTCCATAGAGGTATGATGTGGTGACGATATTCTCGCCCGCGCTAGTTATTGTTGTGATGGCGGTGAATTGAGCCGACATGCCCGACGATGTAGCTACCGCTGCTACGCCACCCTCGATAGCTGCCATCTTCTGCTCAAAGACATCAGTCGTAGGGTTGGTTATACGTGTGTAGATGTTGCCCGCCTTTTCGAGGGCAAAGCGTGATGCGCCATCCTCAGCGCTATCAAATACGTAGGCTGTACTCTGAAAAATTGGAAGAGTACTCGCTCCAGTAGTTGGATCTGGTCGCTCTCCTGCATGTACTAGCAGTGTGTTGAAACCTTGCTTTTTCTGCTCCATTATAATTATTTTTTAAATTCTTAAGGTGGGTTCTAATTTTTCTTTTTTACTTCAAAATTTAGGACAAGAACCCGTAACGTCCTAAATTAAAGCATCTATTTAATGTCAAAGTTATATAAAAAAGTTCAATAAATCAAA
>JBCQVD010000064.1:0-12028 GCA_047173405.1 Rikenellaceae bacterium | reverse complement strand
TATGTAACCAGATTCCGATATATAATTCGACGGGGCGTGTGATCTCGCTGTTGCCCCTGCACCATGTCTTTGCTTTTACGGGGACTATGCTTGCTCCCTTTTATGCCAAAGCCGAGGTTCACATGGTTGAGAACCTAGCCCCCGAGACACTTATGAGGGTGTTGCAGAGCGGACGTATCACGATGATAATTGGTGTTCCGAGGCTCTACGAGAGTTTTGCGCGCGGTATCATGACAAAGATAAACGCTAGTCTGGTGGCTCGTATGCTCTATGGTCTGTGCTCGTTGGTGCGCTCAAGGTCGCTGTCGAGAAAGATCTTTGCCTCCGTGCATGATAAGTTTGGTGGCGCTATGGAGTACTGTGTTTCGGGTGGAGCGGCGCTTCCGCAGGATATATCTAAGGTGTTCCGCACGCTGGGCTTCTATGTGCTTGAGGGTTATGGTATGACGGAGTGTGCTCCGATGATATCGTTCACCCGCCCTGGGGAGTGGATTGTAGGCTCTTGTGGTCGACTGCTTCTTGGTTGCGAACTTAAGATAGGTGAAAATTCTGAGATATGTGTTAAGGGAGCTAATGTGATGAAGGGGTACTACAACCGTCCGTCAGAGACCGCCGAGGTCCTGCGTGATGGGTGGCTTCATACGGGTGATACGGGGTACTACCACAAGAAGCGAGGTCTCTACATCACGGGACGCATCAAGGAGATTATGGTTACGCCTAACGGTAAGAATATCAACCCCAATGAGATTGAACACCATATCTTAGAGCGCTCGGAGGTGATAAAAGAGATCGCCGTACTACTTCGCGAAGGCTCTATTCAGGCCATTGTCTATCCCGATATGAATGCCGTGCGAACCTCCACGCAGTGTAGCGTAGAGGATCTGGTTAAGAGGGAGATAGAGTCCTATAATAGAACGTCGATGGGGTATAAGCGCATTACACGTTTTCATATTGCCTCGCAGGAGATACCAAAGAATCGCTTGGGTAAGATCCAGCGTTTTAAGCTAGAGGATATGATTGTGGCTAAGAGGTCGCAGAGCCGTGAGGATATATCGCAGCGCAGTGACACCTTCAAGACTCTTAAGGAGTTTGTCGATTCGCTCACGGGCGAGTATGCCAATTCGGGCTCTCACTTTGAGATAGATTTGGCACTTGACTCGTTGGGTCGTATCTCGCTGATATCGTTCGTTGAGGAGAGCTTTGGAGTTGCCATAGCCGAGGATCAGTTGGCGGATTTGTCGACTCTTAATCTGTTGAGTGAGTATGTCGAGCATAAGGCGTCGAGTGGCTCTGCTGGCGATGTCGAGATCTCGTGGCAGGATATCCTGGAGGGTACATCTGAGGATTTAACCCTTCCTAAGAGTGGCTTTATACACCATCTAACACACTCCATAGTCTCGATTATTATCTCGTTACTCTACCGCTTTAGGGTCTACGGAGAGCAGAATATTCCCGAAGGAGCGACAATTTTTGTAGCAAACCACCGTAGCGGATTAGATGGGGCTTTGGTGAGTGCAAAGATGAAGTGGGGGCTAGTGGGTAAGACTCTATATTTCGCTAAGGATAAACACTTTGCCTCTCCATTTAAGCGCTTTATGGCTCGTCACAACAATATCATCTTGATGAATATTAACACCAATGTTAAGGAGTCTATGCAGCAGATGTATAGAGTGCTTGGCAAGGGTCACAATATCGTGATATTTCCCGAGGGTACCCGCTCTAAGAGTGGCGAGATGAAGGAGTTCAAGGAGAGCTTCGCTATACTTGCTAAGGCTCTAAATATACCTATTGTGCCGGTGGCTATCTCAGGTTCGGAGGCGGTGACGTATGATAGTGTTGGTCTGCCTCGCCTAGGAGCCGAGATCACGGTTGACTATCTACCGACAATGGAGATAGGCGAAGAGGAGTCTTGCCGCGAGTTTGCGCAGCGGGTAGCTAAGCGAATAGAGCTAAAGCTAAAGGTGTAAATATCGCCGATTCTAAGTATGTTTCTGGGAGGGTGTTGCATCCTCCCAAAATTATTGTTATCTTTGCACCTCTAAATGAAAAATATATGTCAGGATCTAATTTCGTAGATTACGTTAAGATATTTGCCCGTTCGGGAAATGGAGGAGGTGGCTCAACACACTTTCGTCGAGAGAAGTTTGTCGCCTTTGGAGGTCCCGATGGTGGTGATGGTGGTCGTGGAGGAAGCATCATCCTAAAGGGTGATTCGCAGTATTGGACTCTTATACACCTTAAGTTCCAGCGTCACCAGTTTGCCGAGAATGGAGGGCATGGCTCGGGAGCGCGTTCTACGGGTAAGGATGCGAGCGATATTATTATACCAGTACCTCTAGGAACTATTGCTCGTGATGAGATGACGGGCGAGATTGTTGGTGAGGTGACTTCTCACGGTGACGAGCTGGTTCTTCTTAAGGGAGGGCGTGGTGGTCAAGGAAACTGGCACTTTCGCACAGCAACAAACCAAACACCTCGATATTCACAGCCAGGTGAGGAGGGCGAAGAGGGTACCTTTATCCTTGAGCTTAAGGTGCTTGCGGATGTTGGTCTTGTTGGTTTCCCTAATGCAGGTAAGAGTACTCTTCTGTCGGTTGTCTCAGCGGCGAAGCCTAAGATTGCAAATTATGCCTTTACTACTCTTGAACCAAACCTAGGTATCGTGGAGTGTCGTGACCATCACTCCTTTGTGATGGCGGATATACCAGGTATTATTGAGGGCGCACACGAGGGTCGCGGTCTAGGTACGCGTTTCTTGCGACATATAGAGCGTAACTCGGTGCTTCTCTTTATGATTCCTGCCGATAGTGATGATATAGCTAAGGAGTACGAGATACTGCTTGGTGAGCTTACGCAATACAATCCTGAACTTCTCGACAAACGAGCGTTTCTAGCCATCACAAAGAGCGATATGCTAGATGATGAACTTATCGAGCAGATGCGTAGCGAGCTGCCAAAGTCGATCCCGACGATCTTTATCTCGTCGGTGGCGGGGCTGAATATCGTGCGTCTGAAAGATATGCTCTGGGAGGCTCTTCAAGGGTAGAGGTCTCTGTATCTCTTATATTCGATAAACTCACGTTCTGAGGACTGCTTTGGGCGAGTGGTTTCTTGCACTGCTTCTTACTCTCCTGCGCGGACAGCGGCGGGGAGCACCCAAGGGAGCACCCCGCCTGTCGGAGATACTCCTCGGATTTAATCGGACGGCGCTAATTTTATTTTTTAGCAGGAGTATCATTCTCCTTTTTCTTAGAGTCTTTACTATCCTTCTTCTCTTTCTTATCCTTTGGTGTGCATGTCTTAGTTGTACACTTGCTATCTTTATTGTGTTTTTTAGAGAAGTGTGCACAGCTGCTAACCATGACTGTGCAGCATAATACTACGAGTAAATTTCTTAATAGTTTCATATCTGTAATTGTTAAAGTTTAAAAATTGTCCTCTGGCAAGATAACTATTTCTTTTTATCTGTGCAAGAAGATCCGTTTTTAACAGAATAAAAATGGTGCCAGATTTAGAATCAGTTTAAGATTCTTGACGAGAGTTTGAAATACGCAGAAAAGCAAAAAACGCTAACAATCTATTATTAAGATTATTAGCGTTTTGTTTAGTGCCCAGGACGAGACTCGAACTCACACGGACTAATGTCCACTACCCCCTCAAAGTAGCGTGTCTACCAATTCCACCACCTGGGCTTTCTTTATTAAAGCGAATGCAAAGATAGCAAAGAAAATAGACTTGTCCAAATTTTTTGGTCACTATTTTTTGAGTTCGATGCGCGTAACAACTATTTTTGCTCCGTAAATGCCTCTAATTCACGACATAACACATGTATAGGAAGTCCCATTACATTATAAAATGAACCCTCGATACTCTCAATGCCGACATAGCCGATCCACTCTTGGATACCATAAGAGCCTGCCTTGTCGAGCGGTGAGTAGGTGTCTACGTAGTACTCTATCTGCTCACGCGTCAGCTGCGCAAAGCGAACCTTGGTAGTGACAGAAAAACCGTGTTGCTTCGTGTGCGAGCGCAGCGATACACCCGTCACAACAAGGTGCTCTTCTCCCGAGAGCCTCGACAACATCTCGCGGGCGTGATCCAGCGAACGAGGCTTTCCGAGGATCTCGCCACGGCTTATAACAACCGTGTCGGCTGTGATAATGATCTCACTTGGCTGAAGTTCGTGCGGATAGTTATCAGCCTTTAGTTGAGCTAGATAAAGTGGTATATCTTCGGCTTTGAGCGTGAGAGGGTAGCTCTCATCGACATCATACTTAACAATACGAACATCTAGCCCACAATCGCCAATAATCTGCTTGCGACGCGGTGACTGCGAGGCGAGGATCAAGCGTACCCCCTGCTGCTTAAGTTTCTGGTGAAGAAGCATAACTAACCAATATCGAAGTTAAGTAGTTCACGACCTTCGAGTGTCGCTTTAATAGTATCACCGCTCTTTACAGCTCCCACACCCACAGGGGTTCCTGTATAGAGCAGGTCGCCGATTTTGAGCGTCATAAATTGCGATACGTAGCTAATGATACGATCAACGTCAAAGATCATATCGCCCGTGAAACCACTTTGGCGCACCTCGCCATTAAGCTCCATCTCGAAGTGTAGGTTGTTGATATCCCCGCTCAGCTCTTCGAGTGAGATAAATTGCGGAGATATAGCTGCTGAGTGGTCAAAGCCCTTGCACATCTCCCATGGGAGACCTTTGCGTATCGCCTCGCGTTGAATGTCACGAGCAGTGAAGTCGATGCCTAGACCCACCTCGGTGTAGCAGCGTGAAGCGAACTTCTCGTCGATAAATTTTGCTACGCGGTTAATCTTAACCACTAGCTCACACTCGTAGTCGACCCTCTCGCTAAAGGCAGGGGGGTAGAAAGCATCATTATTGCGAAGTAGCGCGGTGTCGGGCTTAAGGAAGAATAGTGGCTCCTGTGGAACCTCGCCACCATCGTTAAGTTCTGCTACGTGGTCTGTGTAGTTACGACCAATACATATAATTTTCATATCTATATTTTTTTGTTTTTATGATTAAATCTGAGGACTGTCTCCGACGGGCGGGGTGCTCCCCGCGGAGCTAATATAAGCGGGCGTATTGGAATTAGAAGCTACACTCTAATATTTTGAACTTCAAGTTATTATCGTAAATAAATTTACATAACAACTTGAATTTCAAAATTTATTAAATGCCCTACATTTAAATCCAATACGAATAAAATAGCTTATTTAATATTTTAATCTCCGATATATAATGCCGAAGGCAGTCCTATATTTTTTTGGATGGTGATAAAAGTGAAACTATCTTTGCCGCGAAGCGTCTACTTGCGCCATCGCCACCAATAATTTGGGACAACTCATCATAATCCTGGAGCATCTTAGCACGCCCTTCACCGCCCTCAACAATTGCCGAAAGCGCCTCGATAGCAGGTGTCGGGTCGGGTGACGACTGAAGTATCTCGCGCACCGCCTCGCGTTTAAGGTTAAGGTTCACAAGCGATATAAATGGAACCTTAAGTACGTATGGACGAATAATATCGTGTAGCTTAGGTATCTTGAAGATAACAACCTGCGGAATGCGCATCAGAGCGGTCTCCAGGGTTGCTGTGCCCGAGGTTACAAGTGCCGCTTCGCTGTGGATAAGGAGTTCATAAGTTTGGTTACAGATATACTGCACGCCGCTGCCCGCGAGGTGTTTATCATACTCCGTGCGTTCGATCCAATCAACGCCAGCCACCACAAATTGGTGATCTGGAAACCTCGTAGATATCTCCACCATAAAGGGTAGATTGGCTTTGATCTCGCTGCGACGCGAACCGCAGAGTAGAGCTACAATAGGTCTATTAGGGAGGTTGTTGCGCTCCAAGAACACCTCGCGCGAGGGGATAGTTTCAGCCCTTTGGGTCAGTGCATCGACAAGAGGGTTACCCTCGAAATGGGGTGGTATACCTTTGCTTGTGAAGTAATCTCGCTCGAATGGGAAGATCACAAAAAGCTCGTCGACATACTTGCGGATAAGTTTTATGCGCCCCTCGTTCCACGCCCAAACTTTTGGTGCGATATAGAAGTGGGTCTTGATGCCTATCTCGTGTGCAAACTTCGCAATTTTGAGGTTGAAGCCCGCATAGTCGATAAGAATCAACACATCTGGTTTATACTCCGCCACTTGAGCCTTGCACTCTGATATCTGCCCAAGAATAGTGCGTAGATTCCAAAGAATGGAGAAGATACCGAAGAATGAACTCTGCTTATAGTGCTTAAGCAAATTCTCCGCGCCTCCCACCTCTGCCATCTTATCACCACCCCAGAACTTAAACTCTGCGGCTGGATCCTCCGCGAGTAGCCCCTTCATTAGGTTCGCTCCGTGCATATCGCCCGAAGGCTCACCTGCAATAATAAAATATCTCATAACTAAAACTTATCTAAAAGGTCAGGGCGTAGTAGTTTGGTGCGTTCAAAGGATTGCTCCTCGCGCCACTTGTCCATAAGTGCGAAGTTACCCGAAAGCAGCACATCGGGAACCTTCCAGCCTCTAAAATCGGCGGGGCGCGTATAGACGGGAGGGGCTAGGAGATTATCTTGAAAGCAGTCCGTTAGTGCTGAGGTCTCATCGCCAATAACCCCGGGGATAACTCGAACCACCGAGTCCACAATAACACACGCTGCTAGCTCGCCGCCCGTGAGGACATAGTCGCCAATAGATATCTCGCGTGTTATAAGGTGCTCGCGGATACGGTAATCAATCCCCTTGTAGTGTCCACAAAGGATGATTATATTCTCCATGAGCGAGAGTCGATTAGCCTCGCCTTGGTTGTGGGTGACGCCATCGGGCGAGGTATATATTATCTCATCATAGTGGCGCTCGCTCTGTAGATGCTCCACGAGGTTGAAGATAGGCTCTGGCTTCATAACCATACCCGCCTCACCTCCAAAGGGGTAGTCATCCACGCTGCGATGCTTGTCGGTGGTGTAGTCGCGTATGTCGTGCACCACGATCTCGGCGTGTCCGCTCTGCTGCGCACGTTTGAGTATCGACTCATTGAGCGGTGAGCGCACTAGCTCGGGTAGAACGGTGAGTATATCTATTCGCATTGTGTCAACGTATTAAGGTCTAAAAATTATATCTTTAAGGCTCTCCTCGCTTAACGGCACCTCTTTGCCATCTTGTAGCGTGAAGCCTTGGTAGCCTAATTCAGTAAAAAAGGAGATCATCTGTGCTCTATTCTCCCCGCCTGTCTCGATTAAAACCACGGGGTGATGACGCTCTATTAAGGGGCGGATTTCATTGATTACAACAACTTCGTAGCCCTCGATATCGCACTTTATAAGGTCAACCCTAGGTAGTTTAGCGAACAGCTCACTGCCGCGCACCATCTGTGCCTCAAACTCAATATCGACACTCTCCTCGGCGCTCTGCTTTACGAAGTTCTGCCCTGTGCCGAAGTAGCCACCAGAGCTTATCGAGTCGTTTGCCATTGATATTGTAGCCTCGCTCTCTCCTAGCGCCACGTTATGGAGTGTCACATTGCGGCAATGGCAGGTGTTATGCTTGAGCACCTCAAAGATAGGCGGCACAGGCTCAACACCATGCACCTCGCCACTCTCGCCTACAATACTGCTTAGAGTGCGTGTGTAGTAACCTAAGTTTGCACCGATATCAATCGCCACACCTCCTCGGGCGATGAGATTTGGCAGGTGGTAAATATACTCTAACGCAGCACTCTTGCGCCCCCAGCCAATGCGCTGGAGAAGAAAGAGCACTCCACTCACCACGCGCAGGTAACCGCCCAGCGGAAGCAGTGTGTAGAGTATCTTGTGTGCTATCTTGCCCACCTTACTTGTACTTTATCTCTTCGTTAATAACCTCCACAATAAATGGGTTGTATAGTGTCTCGTGCCCGATAGTCGATGATTCGCAGTGCCCAGGGTAGATGCTTACCTCGTCGCCAAGTGGGATGATACGTTCGATAATCGAACTCATCAACACGGCATAGTCGCCACCTGGCAGATCCGTGCGACCAATACTCTCGCGGAAGAGTGTGTCGCCCGTGATTAGACTCTTAGACTTTGGCTCATACAAAGAGACGTGCCCTGGGGTGTGCCCTGGGGTCTTGATAACTTGAAGCGTGGTCTCGCCAAAGGTTACTTCATCGAGCGACTTAAGGTCGATGTCGATCTTTGATGGCATCTCGCCGATCTTTATTCCATAGACAACACTGCCCGTAGGTGTAGCGTCAAGAAGATACTGATCGTCGCTCGACATTGCAAAAGGCACGCCCCAACGTCTGCGCACAAACTCGACACCCATAGCGTGGTCGAAGTGACCGTGGGTATTGATCGCAAGCACTGGCTTAAGACCCTTGCTCTCGATAAACTGTTCAAGGATCTTGTTCTCGTCCTCACGGCTGTTTCCTGCGTCGATAATCGCACACTCGCCCGTTGCGTCCCATATTATATAGGTATTCTCTCCTACTAGGTTAAATACCAAAGATGCTATATTCATTTCTGATCTCGTGTTATTATGTTTTGCTACAAAGGTACTAAAAAATTGCTATTTGCAATCCTCGACCCTTGTAATCTTCGCACCAAGTGCGTTGAGTCGCTTGTCGATATCTTTGTAACCTCTGTCGATCTGCTCCACATTCTGGATCACACTTCGTCCGCGAGCGCTCATCGCTGCAATAAGAAGAGCCACTCCCGCGCGGATATCTGGCGAAGTCATATTGCAAGCTTTAAGTTGCAGACGATTATCAAGACCAATGACCGTAGCGCGGTGTGGGTCACAGAGAATTATCTGAGCGCCCATATCAATTAACTTATCGACAAAGAACAATCTACTCTCGAACATCTTCTGGTGGATAAGCACCGCTCCTTGCGCCTGTGTCGCTACAACCAAGAATATAGAGAGTAGGTCGGGTGTTAGTCCAGGCCATGGGGCGTCGGCTATTGTGAGTATCGAGCCATCAATGTATGAGTCGATCTTGTAGTGCTCCATCTCGGGGATAAAGATATCGTCCCCGCGCTGCTCAAACTCGATGCCCAAACGACGAAACTGTGATGGTATAATACCTAGATTCTCGAACGACACATCTTTAATGGTTATGGATGAGTGGGTCATTGCCGCCATACCGATAAAACTACCCACCTCGATCATGTCGGGGAGCATAGTGTGTGTTGTGCCGCCCAAAGCCTCAACGCCATCAATCACAAGTAGATTAGAGCCTATGCCCTCGATCTTGGCGCCCATACGATTGAGCATCTTACACAGCTGCTGGAGGTATGGCTCACACGCAGCGTTGTAGATCGTCGTGCGCCCCTTCGCGAGCACTGCCGCCATAAGGATGTTTGCTGTTCCCGTCACCGAAGCCTCATCGAGAAGCATATAGCAACCTTTAAGCCCGCCGCCACTCTCAACGGTAAAGAACTCCTCGCCAGCATCGAAGTTGAACTTAGCGCCCAACTTCTCGAAACCAATAAAGTGAGTATCCAGGCGTCGACGTCCAATCTTATCGCCTCCAGGTTTGGGGATATAGCCCACCCCAAAGCGTGCGAGCATAGGTCCAACCATCATCACCGACCCTCGCAGGCGGCGACATCTCTTGCGATAATCCTCTCCTTGGAGGTAGTCGAGGTTCACTTCGCGAGCACAAAAGGCGTAGCTCTCCTCAGAGAGCCTTTCGACCTCAACACCCATCGCTTCGAACAGCTCTATTAGTTGTATTATATCGAGTATCTGTGGGATATTATTAACCACAATACGCTCTTTGGAGAGTAGTGTTGCACATATAATCTGCAACGCCTCATTCTTTGCCCCTTGCGGAGTGATCTCACCTTGCAGGCGATGACCACCCTCTACTTGAAATATTGCCATAATATATTATTCTTTTAGGAAGTTCTATTTTTTTCACTTTACAGGTATATCAAAGGTACGATTTAATTGTGAGAAAAGCAATAAGTGTATTTTTTTTACCATTACAAATAATTATTTTTCAAAATTATTTTCATTCTCTGATTTTTATTTTTACCTTTGCACCTCGTTAGCGCTATACGCAGCGACGTATTTTTAGAAACAATAAAATAAAGATAAAATATTATGTCAACTAAAAGAACTTACCAGCCCTCACGCAGAAAGCGTATCAATAAGCATGGTTTCCGCCTAAGAATGTCAACAGCAAATGGCCGTAAGGTACTAGCTGCTCGTCGCGCTAAAGGTCGTAAGAAACTATCTGTATCTTGCGAGTCTACATTTAAGTACGCTTAATTTTGACAGCTCTCTAAAGAGCAATGGGATCAATACTCAGTAGAGTATAAGCATTTAATGGAGCTACAATTTTGCAGCTCCATTTTTGTGTGTTTAGTGTTAAGAGTTAAGGTTTTAACATTTAACGCTAATCGCTTAACACTTAACAGTCCTCGGATTGTGTAGTTATTTATTGATTCTTGGTAAGAAAGAGCGAGTTGGTAATTGAGTCGGGTAGCTCCTCCTTATAGTGCGTTACGAGGATCAAACTCTTTCCCTCGCGCAGACAAAAGGTCTCTATTACATCGAGAGCCAAGCGGCGATTACGCATATCAAGACCATGCAGAGGCTCATCCAAAATCAGCAATTCTGGATCCTTAACAAAGGCACGCGCCAGGAGGATTAGACGCTGCTCACCGCTCGATACCTGCATGAAACTACGATCTTTAAGATCTGCTATGCCGAAAATATCCATCCAAAATTCGCATACCTCGCGCTGCTCCTCCTTCATCTTCTTGAATAGGCCCACCGTATCATGCAATCCACTAGCCACAATCTCGATGCTCGGAATAGATAGATTATAAGCGCGGTGCATCTCGGGACTTACGTAGCCTATATGTCGCTTGATATCCCAGATACTCTCGCCAGTACCTCTCCTGCGCCCAAAGAGCGTGATGTCACATGCGTACGACTGCGGATTATCGGCACACACCAAACTAAGAAGTGTCGACTTACCAGAGCCATTCTCGCCGCTCAGTGCCCACCTCTCACCCCGATTTATGCACCACGTAAGGTCGCGCAGGATTGTTCGCTCGCCATACCGTATTGATACACTGTTAAACTCAACCACACGGCGAGAATCATTGTGCAGCGGTTTTGATGGAAGCGATAAGATACGTTGCTCTTTTTCAGCACTTAAAACCCTCTTAGCATCGGCAGGGCGACATTGTAAATACTCCTCGCGCGAGATTTTAGCGCCACACACACCCTCCTGCATCGGCACAATATGGGTTACGAACTGCGGGATATCATCACTCTTCGAGAGCACCAATATCACTTGTAGTGAAGTTCTCTGAGTAACCTTAGCAAGAAGCTCCTGAAATTGAAGACGACTATTAGCGTCAAGCCCAATAAAGGGATTTTCAAGAATTAAAATGGGGGGATCACTAAGCAGAGCGCGCGTTAATTGAAGCTTACGCAGCTCGCCGCTACTGAGAAGTATCATCTCTTTGTGCAGCATCTCCTCGATTCCGAATAGAGAAAATAGCATCTCACGAAGCTCCTCATTAGAACCTTCAGGCAATACATCCTTCACTATTGGTTGATCGTCTCGATCGAAGCTATTCCAGCGCTGTTGATAGTAGTACGAGCCATCGGCATCGCCGTAAGAGTCACGGAAAGCGATATATTTTATATTATCGCTGACTCGCTGTGATGCGCGCCCCTCGAAGTTATAACGCACACCCTCACCTTGCAGCGGATGTGCACCTGTGATGACCCCCATAACAACCGTCTTTCCCGAGCCGTTACCACCAACTATAGCCAACTGCTCACCATGCGCCATTGCAAATGTGATAGGTGCCGACAAGCGATATTGTGGTTGGCGCGGCACACCATCTATGATCTCTATTATATTTGACATAAAATAACAAATTTCGACAAAGGTAATAAGCTGAATTCAACCTGCAAATGCAACTGAATTCATATTAATAATTTGTTTAAATTTTTCATTTGGTGTGAGGTATCCGAGTCTTTTACGAGGACGATTATTTAGCTTGTTTTCAA
>JBCQVD010000159.1:0-2234 GCA_047173405.1 Rikenellaceae bacterium | reverse complement strand
GATTTGGCAGCTATGGCTATAACCTATGGTCATGTTTATGTGGCGCAAATAGCTATGGGAGCTAACATTATGCAAACGATTAAAGCTCTTCAAGAAGCTGAGTCATATGATGGGCCTTCAGTTGTTATTGCATATTCACCTTGTATAGAACATGGTATTGGTGGTGGTTTAGCAAATCACCAGCAACAACAAAGAGATGCCGTTGCATGTGGTTATTTTAACTTATTTAGATACGACCCAAGAATGGAACAAAGTGAACAAGGTCCGATGTTGATTGATTCAAAGGAACCGGATTATGATTTGTTCAAGAAATTTTTATTGAGTGAAAATAGATTCTCTCAATTGTTCAATATTAACCAAGAACATGCAGAAGAATTAGTTGATGCTTGTAGAGATGATGCAATTAAGAGAAGAAAAAGACTGCTTAAGTTAGGATAAATGAATTATTTAATAGCTACGCTTTTGTGTAGCTATTTTAATTTCTATTATTTTTTTAAAAAAAGTGTTTACAAACTAAAAATATAGTGATAGTATTAGTAAGCACTCCAAAAGAGAGCTGCAACAAAGAGATCATTGAAAACTAAACAGAAACTCGAATTAATAACACAAAACGTCAGTATCCAATGGATATAAAAAAATAGAGCTATAACAAACATAAAATTGTTATCATACAATGGAGAGTTTGATCCTGGCTCAGGATGAACGCTGGCGGCGTGCCTAATACATGCAAGTCGTACGCGACAGTTTACTGTCGAGTGGCGAACGGGTGAGTAATACATAAGTAACCTGCCTTTAACAGGGGGATAACTATTAGAAATGATAGCTAAAACCGCATAGGTATAGAGAACGCATGTTCTTTATATTAAAAAAGCTTCGGCTTTGGTAAGAGATGGACTTATGGCGCATTAGCTAGTTGGTGAGGTAACGGCTCACCAAGGCGACGATGCGTAGCCGACCTGAGAGGGTGACCGGCCACACTGGGACTGAGACACGGCCCAGACTCCTACGGGAGGCAGCAGTAGGGAATTTTCGGCAATGGGGGCAACCCTGACCGAGCAACGCCGCGTGAAGGATGAAGGTCTTCGGATTGTAAACTTCTGTTATAAAGGAAGAATGACACAAGGAGGTAATGCCTTGTGTGTGACGGTACTTTATCAGAAAGCCACGGCTAACTACGTGCCAGCAGCCGCGGTAATACGTAGGTGGCGAGCGTTATCCGGAATTATTGGGCGTAAAGAGGGAGCAGGCGGCAACAAAGGTCTGCGGTGAAAGACTGAAGCTTAACTTCAGTAAGCCGTGGAAACCATGTAGCTAGAGTGCATTAGAGGATCGTGGAATTCCATGTGTAGCGGTGAAATGCGTAGATATATGGAGGAACACCAGTGGCGAAGGCGACGATCTGGGATGCAACTGACGCTCAGTCCCGAAAGCGTGGGGAGCAAATAGGATTAGATACCCTAGTAGTCCACGCCGTAAACGATGAGTACTAAGTGTTGGATGTCAAAGTTCAGTGCTGCAGTTAACGCAATAAGTACTCCGCCTGAGTAGTACGTTCGCAAGAATGAAACTCAAAGGAATTGACGGGGGCCCGCACAAGCGGTGGAGCATGTGGTTTAATTCGAAGCAACGCGAAGAACCTTACCAGGTCTTGACATACCGTTAAAGGCTCTAGAGATAGAGAGATAGTTATAGCGGATACAGGTGGTGCATGGTTGTCGTCAGCTCGTGTCGTGAGATGTTGGGTTAAGTCCCGCAACGAGCGCAACCCTTGTCGTTAGTTACCATCATTAAGTTGGGGACTCTAACGAGACTGCCGGTGACAAGCCGGAGGAAGGCGGGGATGACGTCAAATCATCATGCCCCTTATGACCTGGGCTACACACGTGCTACAATGGATGGTGCAAAGGGACGCAAAACCGCGAGGTCGAGCAAATCTCATAAAACCATTCTCAGTTCGGATTGTAGTCTGCAACTCGACTACATGAAGTTGGAATCGCTAGTAATCGCGAATCAGAATGTCGCGGTGAATACGTTCTCGGGCCTTGTACACACCGCCCGTCACACCACGAGAGTTGGTAACACCCGAAGCCGGTGGCCTAACCGTAAGGAAGGAGCTGTCTAAGGTGGGATTGATGATTGGGGTGAAGTCGTAACAAGGTATCCCTACGGGAACGTGGGGATGGATCACCTCCTTTCTAAGGAGTATTAAAACAAAAAAAATGACGTGTTATAAG
>JBCQVD010000158.1:0-2238 GCA_047173405.1 Rikenellaceae bacterium | reverse complement strand
TCCGATCTTGTATCTTTTGGTATCTATCGTCTTGCCGTTGGTTTTGGAGAAGATATAGGCTCTGCAGCTCTGCCATGTCAACATAAATATGGAGTCACCTAAGATCGTTATACCCTCGCCAAACTCACTATCTGCAATTCGCGCTAAAACCTCGCCCTCTCCGCTTTCGAGATCTACTTTCATCAAGCGAGACTCCCCCTCTAGTCCTGTGCTCTCCCAAAGTTCACAGCCAATATATTGGAGTCCTTGGGTATAGCTATCCGTCGCATGGGGGTGCGTCCCCTTAACGATATAGCTATAACTCTTGACGCTCGGCTGTGGCTTTGCGTTAGTTGTTAGACTCTTTGCGGGGCTTCCTCCACACCCAAAACATAGAAGAGTTGCTAATAAAAGCGAAAAAAACTTATTCATACATTACCTTACATATCATACAACAAACAAAGGTACACTATTATTGGGGAATAATAGCATACTTATGAGAAATATAATGCGAATTAAAGTTTGATTCTCAAACCTTAGAAACTGTTTAAGTTTTGTATCGAAGTTATTTTAGAGCTATTTTGTATTAATTTTCGCACCTCGAATGAGGCGAATAGTGGTTCTATTTAACGATTTTGAGGTGCGAAAAATGATGCAAAAGAGACAAAAAGAACGAAAATATAAAATTTAAACAGTTTCTTAATTCATTTAGAGGGTGTTAATTTGTTGAATTTATCTCTTAGGACTCTTCGAGAATAACAAGATCAACGCTACCCCTAAAACCACCGCAGCCAGTGATCCTGCTAAGATAGCAATCTTTCCTTGATTTACAAAATCTACGCTCACGCCCATAAAAGCGAGCGTGTCGACAAAGATGGACATAGTAAAGCCAATACCGCCCAAGCATGCTACGGCAAAAAGCATAGACCATGACGCATTGGAGGGTAGTTGCGCTAACTTTAACTTGATAGCTAACCAGCTCATAATAAATATACCCACAGGTTTTCCTATGACCAAACCGAAGAAGATACCCATGCCGATGGATCCAACGCCTGCGATGTAGTTAAATATATCTAGGTGCTCTACGCTGATTGAAACACCTCCATTAACGAGGGCAAAAATAGGCATTACTATAAATGTGATATATGGGGCTAGGACATCCTCTAGTTGGGTGCTCATAGGTATTGAGCCACGAGAGAGCTTATTCATCTCACGGAGGTTTTCGTAGTAGTGCTCCTCAGCATCTTTGCCATCTTCGCTGGCTGCTAACACGATCCTCTGCTCTAGTTCATCCGCTTGGCGTAGGAAGTAAGCCTTGTTGAATCGAGCCTTTGTAGGGATCAGTAGCGCCATCACAACACCAGCCATCGTTGCGTGTATTCCAGAGTAGTAAAATAGACACCAAACAATTATAGCTAACCCCATGTATGAGAGCATGCTTCGCTCGCCCATGCGGTTGATGAATAGAGTTACAGCCATTACTATTACAGCTAATAATAGGCATAATAGATCTATATCACCTCCGTAGAATACTGCAATTACAATGATGGCGCCTAGGTCGTCGGCTATCGCTAACGCTGTTAGGAATATCTTAAGAGAGACAGGTACGCGATCGCCAAGCATAGATAATATTCCAATAGCAAAGGCTATATCTGTAGCCATCGGGATACCCCATCCTTGCTCTACTTGAGTTCCGTTATTTACAAACATGTAGATTATCGCGGGCACTATCATACCTCCAACGGCGGCTAGTATGGGGAGAATAGCTTTGCGTGGGGAGCTTAGTTCGCCATGTAGTACTTCGCGTTTTATCTCTAAGCCAACGACAAAGAAGAAGAGCACCATTAGCCCATCGTTGACTAGCTTCTCGACATTCATCCCCTGCGGAAAGATCAAATTTAGAGTGTTGTCGTGAGAATGGATATTAAGTGAGATATCTGTCTCTAGGATCTGGTGATACAAGTGTGCACTCCAACCCATATTGGCAAGAGCCATCGCTATAATTACACAAACTAACAAAACGACACCGCCAGACCATGGTTTTGCTATGAAATTACGGGTCCACTCGGTTACCGAATGGTGACGACGGACCCAAGAAAATTTGTTAATATGAAAAAACATTTCAATTTAAATATAAATGTAGCTGAATTCAACCTGCAAATGCAACTGAATTCATATTAATAATTTGTTTAAATTTTTCATTTGGTGTGAGGTATCCGAGTCTTTTACGAGGACGATTATTTAGCTTGTTTTCAATCC
>JBCQVD010000157.1:0-2245 GCA_047173405.1 Rikenellaceae bacterium | reverse complement strand
GCTTCGAGGATCTACCTCCACTAAGGACGCCCATCTGTACCATGGGTAGCTTTGATGGTGTTCACCGCGGACACCAAACGCTACTCTCGCGCTGCTGCGACTATAGCCAGCAGGGGGCAGGCGAGAGCGTTGTGCTCACCTTCGAGCCTCATCCCCGAATTGTTCTGGGGCATGGCGAGGGGTTGCGCCTACTCACAACGCTCACCGAGAAGAGATACATATTGGAGGATATCGGTATCGACAACCTCATTGTTATACCCTTCAGCGAGGAGTTTAGCCGCCTGTGCCATAGCGACTTTATCGAGGAGTACCTGCTCAATAGAGTCAACACCCACACCCTGCTTATGGGGTACAACCATAGCTTTGGACGTAAAGATAATCAACACAACAAGCCGCCTTTGGAGGATCTAAAGGAGCGCTACAACTTCAATGTTGAGAGACTCAAAGAGTGGCAACACAACCATCACAAGATAAAAGTTAGCTCGACCACCATACGCAACCTAATAGCCCAGGGCGAGGTTCGCGAGGCGTGCGAACTACTGGGGCGAGGCTACCTTGTCGTGGCGACACTCGCAGGTGATAATATATACACAGCACCTACGCTCAAACTACTTCCACCACAAGGCAGGTACGAAGCAATTATAGACTCGAGGCGTGAAGTCGTAACAGTCACTCAACGCGGCGAGATAGTGCTCAACAACCCCATGGGCGAGGAGGTAAAGGTCGAGATACTAAACAGTTTCTAAATATCCCCAAACCGTTTGGGAAGATTTAGTGGGGTTTATCGAATATAAATAGAGCTACAAAACATGCAATTATGCTACTAACGAGAGAGTTTAAAATGCGAGTATGGTATGTCGATACCGATCAGATGGGTATCGTCCACCACTCCAACTACGCGCGCTACTACGAAGCGGCACGCTCTGATTTAATGCGTTCTATGGGTGTCTCATACGCCGAAATGGAGAGGCAAGGGGTCATTATGCCCGTGCTCGATGTATACTCTAAATTCCACGCCTCGGCACACTTCGACGAACTTATATCGGTACGTATCATGATCGAAGATCTGCCGCGTGCACGTATTCTCTTCCACTTCGAGATCTACAACGAAGAGCGCCAACTCCTCAACACAGGTCGTGTAACTCTAGGGTTTCTGCATGGTGATACGCGCCGCCCAACACGCGCCCCCGAGTGGTTCGTGCAACTACTCCTCGACAACGCTGACAATAGTGTTTAGTGTTTAGTGTTTAGTGTTTAGTGACTAGTTTCTTTACATTCAACATTTAACACTAAACACTAAACATTAAACGGTTATCACCCTCTCTTCTTAGCCTCTACGATAGCGTCAATAACAGCTACTGCTGTGATGTTTACGATATCACGCACTGGGCTTTCGATATCGGTGAAGTGAATTGGCTTATTAAGACCCATCTGTATAGGACCGATAACCTCGCTATCACCCATCTCTTGGATAAAGCGATATGTCGAGTTCGCAGAGCTAAGGTTAGGGAAGATCAAGGTATTGACATCCTTACCATGAAGGCGTGTGAATGGATAACGCTCATCACGTAGCTTAGTATTCATCGCGAAGTTAACCTGCATCTCTCCATCAATAGCCATCTCGGGGTAAGCACTTTGAAGGTGCTCAACAGCCTTATGCACCAATAGTGGACTACCCTGCTCGTCTGAACCAAAGTTCGAGTACGAGAGCATCGCCATCACTGGAGTATGATTAAAGAACTTCACTGTCTGCTCCGAAAGTCTTGCTACATCAATCAACACATCGGTATCAGGGTGACGGTTAATCAACGTATCGGCAAGGAAGTATGTACCCTTCTTCGAGTTAACGATATGCATAGTACCGAAGTTCTTATACTCGGGACGAATGCCGATAACATCCTTAGCAACCTTTATAGTCTCGGTATATTTAGTGTATACACCCGTGATAAAGGCATCCGCTTCGCCCGTTTCGACCATCATCATACCGAAGTAGTTGCGGTCGAACATCTTATCGTTGGCTGCTTGGAAGTTAGCTCCTTGGCGAGAGCGCTTCTCGGATAGTATGCGAGCATAACGCTCACGACGCTCCGACTCGCAATCTTCACGGTGGTTAACAAACTCTATACCGTCGAGGTTAAGCTCAAGCTCCGACGCTAAGTTCTTAATTTTATCGACGTTACCCAGAAGTATTGGGTGGCAAAGACCCTCCGCCTTAGCCAACACTGCCGCCTTGAGCATGTTAGGG
>JBCQVD010000063.1:0-12196 GCA_047173405.1 Rikenellaceae bacterium | reverse complement strand
GATTGAAAACAAGCTAAATAATCGTCCTCGTAAAAGACTCGGATACCTCACACCAAATGAAAAATTTAAACAAATTATTAATATGAATTCAGTTGCATTTGCAGGTTGAATTCAGCAATTTTGAAATTTAAGTTATTGTGTAAATTTATTTACGATAATAACTTGAAATTCAAAATATTAGAACGAAGTACCTAATCCCAATACGACAATAAAATTATAGCTCCGCGGGGAGCACCCCGCCCGTCGGAGACAGTCCTATATCATCACCAATAATTACTAAAACTTACTATGAAAAAGCTTATATTACTCAGTCTCATTTTTATTTCGAGTGTCTCTATTTCAACCAAAGCACAGGTTAAGTTGGGTGTGGATATGTTGCGCGAGATGAATTTTGAGCCTCTACAAAACAAGCGCGTTGGACTTATCACGAACCCCACTGGTGTGGACTCAAAGCTCGTATCAACGATTGATATCCTAACAAGCGATGAAGCTAAAAAGGCAGGGGTGAGGCTTGTTGCTCTGTTTGCTCCCGAGCATGGTGTGAGAGGTGATATTGAGGCGGGTAAGGTTGTTCCATCACACCAAGATCCTAAAACTGGGGCTATGGTGCATAGCCTTTACGGTAACGGCATGAAGCCCAAGCTTCAGATGTTGGAGGGTATTGATGTGCTGATATTTGATATTGCCGATATTGGCTCTCGTTCGTACACCTTTATTTCGACTTTGGGATTGGCTATTGAGGCGGCTGCGGAGAGCAGCAAAGAGTTTATGGTGCTGGATAGACCCAACCCAACGGGAGGAGTTAAAGTAGAGGGCGGAGGTGTTAAGGATGGCTTTTCGAGTTTTGTGAGTAAGTACAATATACCATACCTACATGGTATGACCGTTGGCGAGTTGGCGAAATTGTATGTCGGCGAGGGGCTTTTAAAAGCCAACCCAACAAAGTTAACCGTCATTGAGATGAGTGGCTGGCAGCGCGGCATGAGTTGGGAGCAGACAGGGCTTCAGTGGGTAGCGCCATCACCACATATACCCTACCCTCAAACAGCTATGTACTACCCAGTAACGGGCATGACGGGAGAGTTACAGACTCTCAATATCGGTGTTGGCTATCTTCTGCCGTTTCACCTCTTTGGGGCTGATTGGATTGATGATGCCGATGCTATGTCGAGGCGCCTCAACAACCTTGATATTGATGGTGTACTGTTCCGCCCTATTCACTATGTGCCTTATTATGGAAGCTCTAAGACAAAACGAGTTCATGGCGTGCAGGTTCACATCACCGATTTCGACAAAGCGCCTATTACTCTTATTGGATTCTATGTAATGGAGGATATCATCAAAAACTATCCAACACATAACCCTATAAAACTAGCTACACCCGCGCGTATCGAGATGTTTGATAAGGTTCTAGGCAGCTCCGAGCTACGCCAACGATTCCAACAAGCAGGCTATAAGGTGACGCCCGAGATTAAAGCGTGGTGGGGAGAGCGACACAAGTGGTTCACGCCTATTCGCGAGAGATATCTTTTATACCAATAATATTGACATCCACCTTTTGCCCAAAGATCTTTTTGTAGTATTGCGGGGTCACATCGGGGCGGTTGGTAATGATTGTCACCCTCTGCCACGAGCTGTAATCATACCCCTTCGGAGGTATGGCAGGTAGCGATATGTAATTTTTATCGCTACGACGAAGTCTCTCTTTATACCCATTCACCGCTCTTTTGTATGGGCTTTTTACACCTTTGAAAAGCAGTTCGTACGAACTAGCGCCCCAGCCAGGTTGTTCGTTATCCGCAAATTCACAACGCACATCATACTCGACCTGTTCGCCTACTACGGTGTAATCATCGTATGTGAAGTGGCGCGGATTAAGCAACAAGCCTCTTTGGGTAGTGTCGCTACTTACTAGAGTATCAATCGTTCGGCGCTCCATGTAGTCCTCCACGATATACTCTACCCTATTGTTGTTGCTTACGAAGTACTCTACCTCTGAGCTAGCAAGACTACTACCGCCCTTATTGATAGCTCTAACGCTCACCCTATTAACTCCTTTTTTGAGTGGCTTAATACGATACCTACGCTCGCTTATGGTGTCACAATTTATAACAAAAGCATCACTTGTAGCTGTCGATTCGAGTGGATCCGCGGTTGGTATCCACGCAATTTCAACCTCCCCATTATCCCAACGCGCACTAATTTGCGACGGAGGTAGAGGGGCTATTGTATAGTCTCGTCTGTAACGATCGGAGAGATAGCGCACAATACCCTTGTAGATGGCTCGCGACATATCGAAACGAAATTGAGGGGTCAGAGCATAACGCATATCCCCCATATTCTGGTGGGAGAAAAGCTCCAAGATAATAGCCGGCACATCGGGGCGAAATGCCTCGGAGTACTTACCATCATACATTGATTTGCGCCCCCAGGTTGGAGTGTAGAGTTCTCTTATATCATTGACCATTTGGGTGTGAACGATATCTGCATAGTCGCGTGAACTCATCCTGCTGCCTTTATTCGAGAACTCACCTTTGCCCTTGTCGCTGAAGTGTATCGAGAGAGTTCCAAAAGTTGGATCTTCGATGCCAGCATTGGTGTGAACACCCACCGATATGTCGATAGGAATATCAAGGGTATCGCGAAGATAGTTAACCCAGTCACCGCGTGATTTATAATCATCTTTATAATCACTAGGTTTTTTATCCTTGTGCTTTTGTCTGTATATCTCGCTGCTTACTCCACTGTACTGCATAAAGTAGCGTGCAGCCTCTGTCCACCGCGGAGCACCCGATATTACGCCTTCACGCACAACAGAACCTACGCCACCGCCAATTTTCACTGCGTCGACAGAGAACTGGGTTGCAGCCTCCGCATTTATTTGCACCTGATTCCTTAGAGGGAAATGCCCTAGATATATCCAACCACCACCCATTTGCTGATTTACAGATACTTGATGCTCTCGATTGTTGCTACTGATTGTGTACGTAACTTTCGAGCTTGCCTTTGGAGATGCTTTATAGCTTACATACACAGCGTATTTACCCTCTCTGTCAACCCATGCGTCATAAGTTGCGCGACCTCCGCTGGAGGGGCTTAGAGAGTACATACCTAGCTCAAACGGATTTTCACACAGCAGAGTATCACGCTGCATGAAGCCACCCGTGTGCGTTGTCCAACCCTCTGTTAAGGTTACTTCACATCGGACATCACTAGAGCCATCAGCATCAATTATTATCTCCATACGGCTCGTGTCCCTCTCGCGAGGCATCACAACCACAGCTCCTGCCGCCTCAAGCATAGGGGCAAGGTAGTCGTTCACATAGGTGTAAGAGTGTAGATCTTCGATTGTGCCATATAGCGCAGGGCGTTGAAACTGCCACATCTTCTCCTCCACATCGTAGTAGTAGCCGTGGCTAGCCCACAGTGCTATATGAGTATTTGAAAGCCCTAAAGTCGCTCTCTCGCCGCGGATTGGTGAGGTTAGAGGTGTTTGTGTGTTTGGTGTTGCGTAGCGCTTAATGTCGGGGGTATACTTCTTGCGAAATAGGTTTGGGATATATCGCTCAATGGGCACCTTGTCGCAGTAGATCCCGACTTTTATACTCTCAAAACCTTTACCTAGCGTGTCGCGCACCATCTGCTCCCACGCAAGGGTAATCTCCTCACGCATAGAGATACGCGATAGTTTATCGTCGCAGTAGAGGTTGACACGCCCCACACCACAAGCGACCCTCTCTAAGCGAACAGGAAACTTTGTTTCACCAATGTAGGAATCGAACATTTTGGGGTGCTCGCCAAGACGTTTCATTACGCTTCGTTCTGCGACATGTAGCTGTTTGCGCGAATATCCCTTATATTTTTGTGCCCAGAGCGTTGAAACCTGAACAGACAGTAGTATCGTGAAAATTATATATTTAATCATATCAAGCACAAAAATATAATATTTTTTCTATCTTTGTTGGTAAATACCAACCTAAACCAATAAAATGTACAATTTCACAAAACAAATGTTGTTATGTGGTGTGCTATTACTCACCATTGCCGCATGTTCAGAGCCATCTACCCCACCTGCGATTAAACCAGATACCAAGATCGAGGAGCGAGTTGAGCAGATTCTCTCGCGACTAACCCTTGATGAGAAGATTGGTCAAATGACGCAGCTCAACATCAGCACAATATCATCTAAAGGGGCTGATAGTCGTGATGTAATAGATGAAGTAAAGCTCGACACCGTAATCGGACGCTATAAGGTCGGTTCAATTCTGAATGTCCCTCACGGTGTGGCACAGCGCCCCGAGGTGTGGCGAGAGTGGATTCATCGTATTCAGGACAGGTCGCTAGAGGAGATGGATGTGCCATGTATCTATGGTGTAGACCAGATTCACGGAACGACATATACCGATGGAGGTACACTTTTTCCTCAGAATATCAATATGGGAGCCTCCTTCAACCGCGACTTAGTTATGCGTGCAGCTCAAATCACCGCCTACGAGACTAGAGCGTGCGGCATACCATGGAACTTTGCCCCCGTGTTGGATCTCGGGCGTGAACCCCGCTGGTCTCGTATGTGGGAGACTTTCGGTGAGGATAGCTATATCAATTCGCAGATGGGAGTGGCTGCGGTTAAAGGTGTTCAAGGTGACGACCCTAATCGTATCGGAGAGTACAGTGCCGCAGCGTGTCTTAAGCACTTTATGGGTTACGGAGTTCCCGTGTCAGGGCGCGACAGAACACCTAGTTCAATTTCGGAGATGGATATGCGCGAGCGACACTTCGCCCCTTTCTTGGAGGCTGTGCGCGCTGGAGCGTTGTCAGTTATGGTTAACTCAGGCATTAACAATGGTGTGCCGCTCCATATCAATGGAGAGTATTTGACACAATGGCTCAAAGAGGATTTGAATTGGGATGGACTCATCGTGACCGACTGGGCTGATATAAACAATCTCTTTACGCGTGACCACATAACAACCAATAAGAAAGATGCTATAATGCTAGCTATAAACGCGGGTATTGATATGAGCATGGTGCCCTACGAGGTTAGCTTCTGCCGAATGTTAAAGGAGTTGGTTGACGAAAAAAAGGTCTCTATGGAGCGTATCGACGATGCTGTACGTCGAGTTCTTCGCTTGAAGATACGCCTTGGGCTATTCGAGAACCCTTATGGTCATGCAGGGGGTGAGTATGATAAATTTGGCGGTGCAGAGCATGCTCATGTAGCATTACAGACCGCTGAGGAGTCACAGGTATTGCTGAAGAATGAGGGCGATATCTTACCTCTAGCTAAGGGGTGTCGTATCTTGGTCACTGGCGCTAATGCTAACTCTATGCGCACGCTCAATGGCGGCTGGTCATACAGCTGGCAAGGACATGTTGCTGATAAGTATACCGAGGAGTTTAATACGATCTACGAAGCATTGAGAGATAAGTTCGGAGCTGCGAACGTGCGTTACGAAGCGGGTGTTAGTTACTCGACATCACCAAAGAGTCGTTGGTGGGAGGAGGATAAACCCAATATCGAAGCTGCGGTCAAGGCTGCCGCTGGGGTTGATGTTATCGTGGCGTGCGTAGGTGAAAATTCATACTGCGAGACGGTTGGAAACATCAATAATCTGAGACTCTCAGAGAACCAACTTAACTTAGTCCGTGCGCTACACAAGACAGGCAAGCCGATCGTTTTGGTTCTTAATGCTGGACGCCCACGCATGTTGGAGGATATAGTAGAGAAGTCGAGTGCTATTGTAAATATTATGCTGCCAGCTAATTATGGTGGCGATGCTTTGGCTAATCTACTAAGTGGCGATGCCAACTTTTCGGCTAAGTTACCATACACCTACCCTCGTCACTCTGGGGCGCTCGCTACCTATGACTACAAACCATGTCAAAAGGTTGGTACAATGACAGGTGATTATAACTACAACGCAGTGATGGCTATTGAGTGGGAGTTTGGCGCGGGATTAAGTTATACTAAATTCAAGTATAGCGACTTCAAGGTTGATAAGAGCGATTTCACTTATAATGATACTTTAGAGTTTAGTGTTACAGTGACCAACATAGGCAACAGATCAGGCAAAGAGCCTATTCTCCTCTTCTCTAGCGACGTAGCCGCCTCTGTAACACCCGACAACAAACGACTTAGAGCCTTCGATAAGGTTGAGTTAGCGGCAGGTGAGAGCAAGTGCATCAAACTTAATATTAAGGCTTCGGATTTAGCCTTTGTTGGCGGAGATGGCAAATGGAGAGTTGAAGAGGGTGAGTTCGTTATGCGCTGCGCCTCCGAGAACCTAAAAATTAACTGCATGCAGAGTTATGTATGGCAAAGCCCCAATATTGAAACCTATTAACGTGAGTTTTGGATAAGAATTTCTTATCCAAAACTCAGGTTATTAACAAAATTAAATAAAATGAAGATTTTAAGTTTACTCGCAGGAGCACTTGCATTGTGCTCTACGCTTTATGCACAAGAGAAGCCCAAAGATGTCTCGTATGAGATTAAATTTGGAAAGATCCCAATGACGGCGGTCTACAAAAATGGCGATGATGACAAGTGGAGCGTCTGGGGCGCTTCGATGGTTAAGGGAGAGGATAACCTCTACCACATCTTCTATTCGCGATGGCTCAAAGCGCCAGGATGGTCATGGGAAGTTGACTCAGAGATCGCCCACGCAACAAGTAAATCGCCTTATGGACCTTGGGAGTTTTCGGACGTAGCCCTTACGCGTAGAGGCAAGGAGTATTGGGACGGTTGGTGCGCACACAACCCTACAATTCATAAGTTTGATGGTAAGTACTACCTCTACTACATGGGTAACACTGGCGACGGAAAAGTTCTATGCACACCAGAAAAGAGGGTTCTTAACTGGACACACCGTAACAATCAACGCATTGGAGTGGCTGTGGCTGATTCGCCTTACGGACCATGGACAAGATACGACAAGCCACTCATTGATATCTCTCCCGAGAAGGATGCTCCTGACCACTTAGCGACATCGAATCCATCAATGTGTAAAATGCCAGATGGAAGATATCTATTTGTTTATAAGGCTATTGGAGCAAAGCTACCTCCTCCACAAGGCGGTCCCGTGACTCACATGGTTGCTATTGCAGATTCGCCTACTGGTCCTGTTGTGAAGCAAGAGAAGCTAGCGTTCTATGTCGAGGGCGAGGTTTTTGGAGCAGAGGATCCATATATATGGTATAGCGATGGCGCATTCAGAGCGATCGTAAAACGAATAATGAAAGACGAGAATGGAAAGCAACTGCACTACCTCTACACTTATGAATCTAAAGATGGACTTGATTGGCGCCCATCGCGCAAACCTATCGTAAGTAAAATCGAGATCTTCTGGGAAGATGGAACGCATATGCCGCTGACTCACCTTGATCGTCCACAGGTCTACCTGGAGAATGGTCAACCAAAACTTATCTTGTGTGCTGCCGACACCACCGATCGCAACAACGTAACACACTCATTCAATGTTCAGATGCCACTACACATCACTAAGCATCCGATGATTGAGTAACACACATACATAACTCCCAAAAAGTGTTAAGTGTTGAGCTGTTAGTTTCTTAACATTAAACGCTAAACTCTAAACGCTCAACACGGTTTGGTTTTAAACACTTCAGTGTTTATAAAATGAAAAGTGTTAGATGGTTATCCAAATTTATTTGAGATAATTATCTAACACTTTTTATTGTAGAACGCAGTTCTTAAACCATACCGCTACAAAAGAAAGGCTCTGCGGGGAGCACCCCGCCACTGCCCGCACAGGGCAGTAAAAAAATTATCGGACATATCTTACTTAAGCTCACGTTAATTTAGCGCCTTAATAACCACGGCTCCAACACCACCGCTATTGCCATCTGCAAAAATGACCTCAATATTATTTGTCGCCTTTAGTAACTCAACTGGTAGGCGAACAACACGAGTCGTTGTATATCCATTATTTGTCACAAAACGCTCCGCGGCTTGTTCCGTCTCGCTATTAAATAGTTTACCATTAACCTTAATTGAAATACCATCCGTAACACCATTGCTTCGGTTGATACCAACATTTAGGAAAGCATCGTCAAACTTCTGACCCTCAGGTAAGTTCAAGGTAAAAGTACGTGAGCCTTTAAATTGAACGCCCTGCTCTGTCGCATAATAGATCTTCTCGTTTAGGCTCTTCTTAGGTGCTGCATTACCCTTCATATTTACAAACAGAGCAACGCTCTCCTGCCCAGAGATTGTAATTTGTGAAAGATCTTTACACTTAGTTTCGCTATAACGAATCTTAAGCTCTCCATCACGACCCACGCGACGTATCACTGCATCCTTTGTCTCACCCTCAAACTCCTTGAGTTGAAGATCAATAACACCATCCTTATTGCTTTGGTTATGATAGAGCAGGATCAAGGTGTTGCCATCCCTAAACGCATGGTGTTGAATATCTGTTGAGTTACACCATGAACGAACACGATCACCCTTGACATTCTTGAAAAACTCATAGAAATAGATTAGTGGCGTCTCAACCCATGAAGCACTCTGCTTATTAAAGCCATCCTTAACAAGTAGCGCTGAGTAATATTTAGGATCCCACTTCGAGGTCTCTAGCAAGATAAAAGGCACAGCCTTTAGAACAATATGAGGGATATTCATATAGGTAAAAGTGTTAGACATCGCGCCCGAGTGCATCAAGAAATTAGATGCTCGGCGACGATCCATCTCCTCCTTAAAGCTCTGCTTAGATACTTGCTTGCCCTTTTGAAGCTCCTCAACCTTCTCGCAGTTCTCATCTTTCATGTGGTAACCACCATGCTCACTTGCTACATATTTAAAATCTTTACCGAATTTATTATGCGAATATGAAGCTATTGCGTACATAACGCCCTCAAGCGCTGAACCTGAGTTCATTGCCCCCTCAAAACGTTTATTCTCTGTGCTCCACTTAAAATAGTCATACGAGTGAAATGAGTAGAAATCTAACTTATGCTCGGTCATATCCATAAAGTTAGTCATGCTCTTTAAACTCTGGTACTCTTTATTATAGAAGTTACTCACCGAATAACATGGTCCTCCAACCTTTACGTCAAGCCCCAAAGCATCGACGTGGCGCTTGATATCAAGGTGGTGCTTTGCAAAGCGATCATCCTTCCAGTACCTCCAATCTGGCTCATTTACAGGCTCATAGTATTTAGGTCGCGTGAAATCAGTAAAACCATATTTTAGGATGTTAGCAGCCAACTCTCCTGCGGCATCGTTATTCTGAGGAAACCTCTCTTTCGAGCCATCTGCCTGATATGAAGGCATAAAATCAGGGTATGTATTATGCTTATCATGCAGAGCGATACACTCATTCGCACCAAAATACCCTTTGTAAGCACCCAACTTAGAGTCGTCGGCTTTACTTCGTTGCTTGAGGTACTCGAGATCTGCGTACCCTGGACGACTAGCATCTTCGCGTACGCTTTTACCCCATTGGTACGCAGGGTAAACCATACCTAGGTTACGTCCAAAGTGCATATCCAAAGTCTTAAAATAGTAGGTCTCCTGCTGAGGTGTTAGTGTAGACTCCGCAGCGCTACTAGATCACCAATATTTACGTACTTCTCCCTCTCGAAAGTCTTGATACCCTCAATACTCTGTGTTGTTTGAGGATAACACTCATTAACCACTTTAAACTGCGCATAGCTCTGCGATAGACCGCCTAAACATAGGGCTGTTATGGTCGATATAAAAATTTTATTACTCATATTTATTTAAGTAGCTTTATCTTTCCTGTATCAATACCTGGAGTGTCTTGCGAGTATAGCAACGGACGCGCATCCTCTTTCATGGTCTTAACAAGGAAGTTATCAATAATCATATTCTCAACGTGGCGAACAAAGATACCCGATGCTGGAAGAACACCCCCCAAACGTGCATACTCTGGCCACCATCCATCAAGAACCTCTGGAGTATACTCTGGGACATCACGACGTGCAGCCTGCTCCGCAGTACCACCGCCACCAGTTATAAATGTTACATCTCGCAACATAACATCTTTGATTCTATAATCATTGTATCCTGTAAAGACAAACAATGAATTTTCATCACACATAGAGTTATCAACCATAATATTCTGGAACATAAAACCACCCATGCTCTTAAGTGGCTCTAACTCCTCCGCTGCATCACAACAAGCGCGCTGCTGGCAGAAGGTCATAAATACAGGACGAGGTACAGATCTCATCACCAAGTTCGAGAAGACCATATTGTGCATCATACCACCCTCATTTTGTTGAATTTTAAGTCCTGAGTCAAGGATATCTCTAAAAGTACAGTTGGTTACAGCAACATTCGAGATTGTCGAACGAGACAAAAGACCAATTCTGATACCTGCCCACTTAGATGTAAATGTACAGTTCGAAATAACGACATTTTGACAAGGCTTCTCTGGATCAGAAGTTTGCAGACATATACAGTCATCCGATGTGTCGAAGTTGCTGTTTGTAACTCTAACATCCTGGCAACCATCAAAATCTAAACCATCACCATTATTATTTACACGGCTGTGAATAGAGATATTCGAAATAGCAATATCACGGCAATAAAGTATCGCCGAGGTCCACGCCGCAGGATTAATAAGGCTAAGACCTGTAATGCGGATATTCTCACAATCGACAAAACGAATCATCATCGGACGACCTGTCTTATTGTTGAAATTCTTATAAAATCCATTACCGTTTATTGTTCCATTACCCTCAAGAGCAAAATTCTTGGCTCCGCGAGCAAAAATAAAACAACGATCCATATGCGGCTCTTTCTTATACATGTTCTTATGAGTATCTTTAGGATACTTGCTGATGTCAGGGTTCGCTAGAAGTGTAGAACCTGACTCTATGCGAAGAGTAACACCTGATTTCATATAGAGCGGACTTGACATATATGTTCCCTCGTCGAGAATCACAACACCACCACCCTCTGATGAGCAGCGATCTATCGCAGCTTGAATAATAGCTCCATTATCGGTAACGCTATCTGCCTTTGCTCCTAGCTCACCTACTCTGTATGTTGCACCACAAACCATAGATGTTAGTCCTAGCACAAGAGCCAACATTAAAAAAACTCTTTTCATTTATTATATTATTTTAGGTTATTATTAAATACTACTGGGGCATTAAAACTTCTACAACTGCCCTGCGCGGGCGGCGGCGGGGTGCTCCCCGCAGAGCTATTCTCATCTTGCGATTGTTAATAGATTATAAATAGCTAATATCAAATAATTGCTTAGCCTCTATAAAAGTTAACGCACCACCAATAATTATTAAACTACAAAATGAACCATACTCCGTCTATGTTGAGATAGATAAGTATGGTTCATCAAAAGATAAATCTTCAACAATGCACAAAGCGAGGACTACTTAGTCTCGACTTTTACATTATCAAGTATAATACATCCACCTGTTTGTACTCCAGGGATAAATGTAACACGGTGATAACCAGGAGCTAGACTCTTAAATTTGAATGATATTGTCTTGAAGTTCTTATCCATATCAATATCATACTCCTTGATAGTCTCTACCTTCTTATCTTTTCCTGTAGCTCCCCAAATAGCAACTCTAGGTGTTCCATTACCCCAAACGTGCTTTACATCGGCTGTAAGAACAAACTGTTGTTTGGCGCTTTTAGCACTAAACTCAAAGTAGCTACCATTCCTAGCCTCCATTGCTTGCTTACTACCGTTACCTGCAACAAGCTTATTCTCTTTATTCTCCCATGTCTTCCACTTTGGGTCGATTCCACTCTCAAAGTCATACGACGCCACAACCTCAGCAGAAGCTGTAGCTACGCATACTAAAGCAACGAGTGACATTAATAATTTTTTCATGTTGTTAGTTTTAAGTTAGATATTACTTAGTTTCAAGTTTAACGTTATCTACGTGCATAACGCCATTAGGGATAAAGGTAATTCTGTGGTATCCAGTAAACTTGCTCTTGAACTTCAATGTTACTGTTTGATAGTTCTTATCGCTTGTCATCTCAAGTACAGCAACATCAACCATCTTCTTCACTGTATTATCATAACCTGCAACTACCATCTTAGGAGTCTTGCCCCATGATTGCTTAACATCAGCAGTAAGAACATATTTAGTCTTCTCTTTAGAGACATTAAAGTCAACAAAACTACCTGTTTTGATCTCAACAGCCTTACTGCTATTGTTACCTGCT
>JBCQVD010000156.1:0-2288 GCA_047173405.1 Rikenellaceae bacterium | reverse complement strand
GATCGCTCCCAAGAGCTCATATCGACGGAGCGGTTTGGCACCTCGATGTCGGCTCGTCACATCCTGGGGCTGTAGAAGGTCCCAAGGGTTCGGCTGTTCGCCGATTAAAGTGGCACGCGAGCTGGGTTCAGAACGTCGTGAGACAGTTCGGTCCCTATCTGTGGGGGGCGTTGGAAGTTTGAGGGGTCCTGACTTTAGTACGAGAGGACCGAGTTGGACGAACCTCTGGTCTACCAGTTGTACCGCCCGGTGCACCGCTGGGTAGCTAAGTTCGGTCGAGATAAGTGCTGAAAGCATCTAAGCACGAAGCTCTCCCCAAGATAAGACTTCCCTTGAGGGTCGTTGTAGACTACGACGTTGATAGGATGTAGGTGTAAGTGTGGTGACACATTAAGCCGAGCATTACTAATTGCCCGAAAGGCTTTTTTATAAGCGTTGAGAGGATTTTTCATCTTACTGATGTCAGAGGATTTTATTATAATAATGAATTAGGCGGCAATTGCGTTGAGGTTCCACCTCTTCCCATTCCGAACAGAGTAGTTAAACTCACACGCGCCAATGGTACTGCGTCTTAACGTGGGAGAGTAGGTGCCGCCACTTATTAGGGTTTGAGAAAGTAATTTCTCAGACCCTTTTTTTTTGTTCAAAACTTTGGAGTTAGGAGTTAAGAGTTAGGAGTTAGGAGTTAGGAGTTAAGAGTTAGGAGTTGCGACAAGCGAATAAATCTCTTAAAACGGCTCATTCTCAAAATGTGTGTTTCGGCTACTTAGGCTAGTAAATTTGCAAGTCTGAACAAGAAAAATGTTTTATTTTTAACACCTTTTAATCTTCGTCTAAAATCTTTGATTTTTGCGTTGAGAGATTCTGCTTTAGCATTTGAGAATCCATCTATGAAGTAGTTTAATATTTTCTCATGTTTAGATTGAAAAGTATCTTTGACGGATTTAAAATATCCATTAGGGTCGTTCTTGTCGACAAAATCAAACCATATAGCAAGTTTTGTTTTGAAAAATGCTAGTATGTATTCTTGTTCTGTAAGATAGTAAGGCACGATACCTTTTGCCTTTGCTGCTGATTCTTGGTTGTAAACGTATGATTCATAAGCCTTTTTTATATCGTCAAGATCTTTTCTTCTATTCATTAATTTTCTAAACTCTTGTGATATATTGTATGCTACCTCTATTTCTGGGAAATTATTGAATAGTATCTCCATTCTCTCTTTTTGCGACTCACTCCATAAACCTTTATCTTTCATTAAAGCATACCTTGCTCTTACAAATAATTGAGATATAGTCTCTCCGTTGTCAAAGATTGTTTGGCGAAACTTTTCTCCACGAGATTTACACTCCTGCTTTGTTTTGCTATCAATTGATTGTGCCCACCATCGAAACTGTACCCTTGTGTCTTGTACTGCTTCGTTTATTAGCTTTTGAACATGAAACCTGTCTATAACTTGTATAGCATTAGGAAAACAACTTTTGGCGATTAATGCCATTGATTGTGAAAGATCAAGTGCTATTTTGGTTACACCATGGCGCAACTTTGCTCTAATCTTCTCTATGGCTTTAATGACTGTTTCTGCTTTTGTTCCTTTAACTATCGCAATAATTGAGCCTTTTTTGCATCCTCTCGAACTATTAGATAGAATGGTGTATAACTCCCCTTGTGATAGAGATGTTTCATCTATACATAGCTCTTCACCCATATTCTCAGGGAATGTCAGAAAGGACTCTGCGTGCAATCGTTGTTTCCAAGTATGAAAATTACTTAGCGTATTCTTATAATTTCTGTAAAGTGTTTTTTCGTTTATAGAATAACGCCTAGCTACTTCGCTTATACTATCTTGATGATTATCTATATACTCCTTTTAAAAAAGCTGCAAATTCTGCAGTTAAATGAGTGCCTTGAGCAATAAAACTAAGATCGCGACTTATCGTTTTACCTGTTTTCGCAACTAAAAACCTACGTCTACGCATATGCAAATAGAGTGATTTGTCTCGAAACGTAAAATCCTGTATAACGCTCTCTCGACTAAATCCATGAATAGATACTTCTCCTGCTGAATAACCTTCGGGTTCATAGATAACTTCATCTAAATACAAGTCAACTCGCTTTAATTCAACCTTACAATCTTTTATCTTAAAATAATCTAATAACCCACTCGGTAAAACCAAGCTAAATAACGATGAATAATCCATAATATATACTTTTATCCGACAAAGATAAAAAATATGTTAAATATTTTACAACACATTTTGAGAATGAGCCGAAAAAGCACCTACATTATA
>JBCQVD010000062.1:0-12471 GCA_047173405.1 Rikenellaceae bacterium | reverse complement strand
CCTTAATAACCAAGGTGAGATGCGTGGTACTCGTATCTTTGGCCCTGTAGCTCGTGAGCTACGTGACCAATATATGAAGATCATCTCATTGGCACCAGAGGTATTGTAATTATTAAAAAACATTTCGAATATGTCAGTTAAATTACATATTAAGAAGGGGGACACAGTTTACGTCAATGCAGGTGACAGCCGCGGTCAGCAGGGCAAGGTATTGTCTGTTGATGTGCAGAAGCAGCGTGCAATCGTAGAGGGTGTGAACTTAGTGAAGAAGGCTCAGAAGCCTAGCGCACAGAACCCCCAGGGAGGTATCGTTGAGCAAGAGGCTGCGATACATATCTCGAACTTGCAAGTCCTAGACCCAAAGAGTGGCAAGCCTACTCGTATCGGTCGTAAGGAGGATGCAAACGGTAAATTAGTTCGTTTCGCTAAAAAATCAGGAGAGGAGATCAAATAATGGCATACGTTCCATCATTCAAAACACAGTATAAGGAGCAGATCGTAGCTGCCCTTATGAAAGAGTTTGGGTACTCTAGCGTTATGCAGTGTCCTAAATTGGAGAAGATCGTAATCAACCAGGGTATGGGTCAAGCCGTAGCTGATAAGAAGCTTATCGACGTAGCTCAATCTGAGTTGTCAATCATTGCAGGTCAGAAAGCCGTACAGACTAAGTCTCGTAAGGATATCTCTAACTTCAAACTACGTAAAGGTATGCCTATCGGTGTTCGTGTGACACTTCGTGGTAACCGTATGTATGAGTTCTTGGAGCGTTTGGTAGCAGTGGCTTTGCCACGTATCCGTGACTTCAAGGGTATCAACGATAAGTTTGATGGTCAGGGTAACTACACTCTCGGTATCACTGAGCAGATTATCTATCCTGAGATCGACATCGACAAGATCACTAAGATCTTCGGTATGGAGATTACATTTGTAACCACAGCTAAGAGTGACGAGGAGGGATATTCTCTACTTAAGGCTTTTGGTCTTCCATTTAAAAACGCTAAAAAGAACCAATAAGCTATGGCAAAAGAGTCAATGAAAGCACGCGAAGTAAAGCGTGAGAAGCTCGCAAAGCGTTACGCACACAAGCGTGAGGCTATCGCAGCACAGGTTAAGGCAGGAGAGATGGATCACGAGGAGGCATGGATTGCCCTTTCGAAGTTGCCACGCAACTCAAATCCTATCCGTCAACACAACCGTTGCAAGCTAACTGGTCGTCCAAAGGGATATATGCGTCTATTTGGAATTAGCCGTATCCAGTTCCGTGAGATGGCATCTAATGGACTCATCCCAGGAGTGAAGAAGGCTAGCTGGTAGACTTTACAGCATCTATAAAAAAGGGGGAGAACGATTTTTTCGTTCTCCCCCTTTTTTATATCATAGCTCCGCGGGGAGCACCCCGCCGCCGCCCGCGCAGGGCAGTCCTCGGATCGTAGAACTGTTTTCGCCCTCCCTTTTTTATATCATAGCTCCGCGGGAAGCACCCCGCCGCCGCCCGCGCAGGGCAGTCCTCGGATCGTAGAACTGTTTTCGCCCTCCCTCCTAAAAAGCGATTTT
Organism: Rikenellaceae bacterium; assembly: GCA_047173405.1. Lineage (GTDB taxonomy): Bacteria > Bacteroidota > Bacteroidia > Bacteroidales > Rikenellaceae > Alistipes. The sequence goes on along the minus strand of JBCQVD010000062.1, from coordinate 10,917 downwards.
TGCGCTTGCGAGAAAATCGCTCAGAGGGCGTTGGTTCGCCAGAACCAAAATTTTCTTCATGCTCGAGGACTGTCTCCGACGGGCGGGGTGCTCCCCGCGGAGCTTAACTTTTTGTTTTGCGGTCTGGTTTAAGAACTACGTTCTACAATAAAAAGTGTTAGATAATTATCTCAAATAAATTTGGATAACCATCTAACACTTTTCATCTTATAAACACCAAAGTGTTTAAAACCAAACCGTAGTAATCGTTAAGTGTTTAATGTTAAGTGTTAAATGTTAAGTGTTAAGTGTTAAGTGTTGAGGAACTAACCACTAACCACTTAACACCCAACACTCAACACTAATCGCTAAACACTATAAAAAATAGCTATATTGAAAATATTTTCAAAATAATTGGCATAACTCATTGATATATGATAAATTATGTGTACATTTGCCCACTTTTAAGTGTGTAATTTATGCGCTGAATAAGGGTAGTCTGTGCGGGCGTGGTATGTAAGTATCTGAAGTACAGATTATTAAACTATTATTTTATTATTAACAATTTTTAACTTTTAATTCATTATGACAGATCCAATAGCGGATTTTCTAACGAGAATTAGAAATGCAGTGAAAGCCAATCACAAGGTGGTTGAAGCTCCTGGTTCAAAAATTAAAGAGGCTCTAACAAAGATTCTCTACGAGCAGGGTTATATCCTAGCTTACAAGTTCGACCAAGACGAGAAGGGTCACTCAGTGATCAAGATCGCCCTTAAGTGGAACGCACAAACTAAGACAAATGCAATCAAGAACTTGAAGCGTGTTAGCCGTCCAGGTTTGCGCCAGTACAGCGATGTTAGCAGCATGCCACGCGTACTTAACGGTTTGGGTATTGCTATTGTTTCAACATCTAAAGGTATCATGATCGACTCACAGGCTCGCAAAGAGAATGTTGGAGGAGAGGTATTGTGTTACGTTTGGTAGTATTTAATAACAAAAACATTTAAACAATGTCAAGAATTGGTAAATTACCTGTAAACTTGCCAGCGGGAGTAACCGTAGAGGTTCTCGCAGGAAATGTGGTAAGCGTGAAAGGGCCTCTTGGGACACTGAGTCAGAAGGTTGATTCAGATATCACAGTTGAAGTAGGCACTACAGTTGATAAGGATTCGCAGAAAGATGTTCCTGCGGTTCTTGTTAGTCGCCCTACAAATCAACCTCGTCACCGTTCAATGCACGGTCTCTACCGTTCACTTATCAACAACATGGTTGTTGGAGTGTCTAAGGGTTATGAGATCAAGCAGGAGCTAGTCGGAGTAGGTTTCAAGGCTGAGTGCAGTGGTAACATTCTACAGTTGAGCCTTGGATACTCTCACGATATCCACGTACAACTTCCAGCAGAGGTTACAGCAACAGCGGTAACCGAGAAGAAGGGTAACCCTATCGTAACACTTAAGAGTGTTGATAAGCAGCTTGTAGGTCAAGTAGCAGCAAAGATCCGTTCATTGCGTAAGCCAGAGCCATACAAGGGTAAGGGTATTCGTTTCGTAGGCGAGCAAATCCGTCGTAAGGCAGGTAAGTCAGCAGGTGCTAAATAATAAAGAGAAGTAACTATGTCATTGAATAAATTAGAGAGAAGAACGAGGATCAAGATGCGTATTCGCAAGATCGTTAGCGGTACCGCAGCGATGCCTCGTATGACTGTATTTCGTAGCAACAAGCAGATCTACGTGCAGTTTATCGACGACCTAGCTGGAGCAACTTTGGCGACAGCTTCATCTTTGGAGCTAGCAGCTGAGTCAGCAGGAAAGAACAAGAAAGAGGTAGCAGCTATGGTTGGTAAATTGGCAGCCGAGCGTGCAGTAGCTAAGGGTATCAGTACCGTTGCTTTTGACCGTAATGGTTACCTTTATCATGGAAGAGTTCAAGTATTAGCAGATGCCGCGCGCGAGGGCGGTCTTAATTTCTAAGCCACTATGTCAAATTTAAACATAAAGAAAGTGCGCACAAGCGACCTCGAGCTTAAGGATAAGCTCGTTAGCATCCAGCGTGTTACAAAAGTAACGAAGGGTGGTCGTACTTTTACCTTCTCGGCGATTGTCGTTGTAGGTAACGAGAACGGTGTTGTAGGATATGGACTAGGTAAGGCGTCTGAGGTTACCACAGCGATAGCTAAGGGTGTTGAGGACGCAAAGAAGAACCTAGTGAAGATTCCAATTATCAATGGTACTATACCTCACAAGCAGGAGATGCGTTATAGCGGTTCTGAGGTTATGGTTCGTCCAGCAGCTCCTGGTACAGGAATCATCGCTGGAGGTGCGATGCGTGCGGTATTGGAGTCAGTAGGTATTAAGAACGTACTTGCAAAGAGTAAGGGTTCATCAAACCCACACAACTTGGTTAAGGCTACAGTTGGTGCTTTGTGCGAGTTGCGTGACGCTTACAGCGTAGCGCAGGTTCGTGGTATCTCGATGAATAAGGTTTTTAACGGTTAATCTTAGAGTATTATCATGGCAAGATTGAAAATTACACAGCTTAAGAGCCGTAGTGGCGCGTCACAGCGTCAGCTCAGAAATCTCGACGCTTTGGGACTAAAGAAGATTAACTCAAGTGTAGAGCACGACGATTCAGTTATCATCAAAGGTATGCTAGAACGCGTAAAGCACCTCGTTAAGATCGAGGAGGTTAAATAATTATAACCCAGTATTAAAATTCATTTAAATAATGGAACTCAATAATCTCAAACCCGCTAAGGGTTCAACACACCACCAGAAGCGTATTGGTCGTGGAGCAGGTTCTGGTCGTGGTGGCACGTCTACTCGTGGTCACAAAGGTGCTCAGTCTCGTTCAGGTTACTCACGTAAGTTGGGCTTCGAGGGAGGTCAGATGCCACTTCAGCGTCGTCTGCCTAAGTTTGGTTTTACCAACATCAATCGCGTAGAGTACAAGGCTATCAACCTCTCAACAATCGAGGAGTTGTCGGCAAAGAAGTCACTCAGCGAGATTTCAATTTCAACGCTTATTGAGGCAGGATTTGTTCAGAGCAAGGATCGTGTTAAGATCCTCGGTAACGGATCTGTAACAAAGGCATTGAACATCACAGCTCACGCATTCTCGAAGAGTGCAGAGGCTGCTATTGTAGAAGCTGGCGGTCAGGTTACTAAATTGTAACTTAACCAACTAAAACAGAAACTTTATGAATACTTATATCATTGTTGGTGTCGTTCTTGCGATCGTAGTTGCATTTTTGGCAACCAATAAGAAAGTAGTAGAGACAATCAAGAATATCTATAAGATTGAGGAGTTGCGTCAACGTGTATTTTACACGTTGCAACTTCTGCTTATTTATCGTCTTGGTAGTTTTGTGGTAATTCCTGGTATCAACCCTAACGCTTTGGGCGAGGGTTCAGCGCTTGCCAGCCAGATGGATAGCAATGGTCTTTTGGGACTTCTTGACGTATTCTCTGGAGGTGCATTTGGCAACGCTGCGATTTTTGCACTAGGAGTAATGCCATACATCACCGCTTCGATCATTATTCAGTTGTTAGGTATGATGGTACCTTACTTCCAGAAGATGCAGAAGGATGGTGAGAGTGGTCGCCGCAAAATGAATCAGTGGACACGATTCCTCACCATCGCAGTGTTGATGTTGCAGGGTCCTGCCTATGTAGCAAACCTCTTCGCTCAGGTACCTAACGCGTTCGTCTATGGCAACTCCTTCGGGTTTATCGCCTACGCTACCACGGTTCTTATCGCTGGTACGATGTTCGTAATGTGGCTTGGCGAGAAGATCACCGATAAGGGAATCGGTAATGGAGTATCGCTCATTATCATGATTGGTATCGTAGCACGCCTGCCTCACGCGCTTCTTGCGGAGGTTAACGCGCGTTTCGAGACCGCTGATGGTAGCGCCATTATGTTGATCCTTGAGTTGGTTTTGCTCTTCTTGGTTTTCATGGCTACTATTGCACTTGTGCAGGCTGTCCGCAAGATTCCAGTACAGTATGCTAAGCGTATTGTGGGTAACAAGCAGTATGGAGGAGTACGTCAATATATCCCTCTAAAGATCAATGCGGCAAACGTTATGCCTATTATCTTTGCTCAAGCCCTAATGTTCATTCCTATGTTGTTTGTTGATATCGCACCAGGTTTTGCTAGCGCGTTCTCGACAATGACAGGGTTCTGGTACAACTTTACATTGGCTATACTGGTAGTTGCGTTTACCTATTTTTACACCGCAATTATTGTTAATCCTCAAATGATGGCCGACGACATGAAGCGTAACGGAGGTTTTATCCCAGGCGTTAAGCCAGGTAAGCACACCGTTACCTATATCGACACCATCATGACAAGAATCACCCTTCCAGGTTCGATCTTCCTCGCTATTGTAGCAATCTTGCCATCACTAGCGATGAGATTCCTCGGTATTCAGCAGGCGTTTGCTTACTTCTTCGGAGGTACATCGTTGTTGATTATGGTTGGAGTTGTTCTTGATACTCTCAAGCAGATAGAGAGCTACCTTCTCATGCGTCATTATGATGGTCTTATGAAGACTGGACGTATTCAAGGTCGCCACTAGACACGTTTTGCAAAGTTAGATCGAATGATATACTTAAAGACAAAAGAGGAGATAGAGCTACTTCGAGAGAATAATATCTTGGTAAGTGAGACTTTAGCTGAAGTTGGACGCCATATCAAAGCTGGTGTGACAACAAAAGATTTAGATCGCATTGCTGAGGCTTTTATTCGTTCTCATGGAGCTGAACCAGCCTTTTTAGGCTATCAAGGATTTCCCGCTTCATTGTGTGTTTCTGTCAATGAGCAGGTGGTTCATGGTATCCCCTCGGATGAGACTATTCTTCGTGATGGAGATGTTGTCTCGGTCGATTGTGGTACATTTTTAAAGGGGTTTGTTGGTGATTCAGCCTACACATTTACAGTAGGCGAGGTTGCAGATGACGTTAAGCAACTCTTGGAGGTCACCAAAGAGGCTCTTTACAAAGGTACAGCACAAGCCAAAGCAGGCAATCGCGTAGGCGATATTTCAGCGGCAGTACAGTCGTGGGCTGAGAGCTTTGGTTATGGCGTGGTACGTGAGTTAGAGGGGCACGGTTGTGGGCGAAAAATGCACGAAGCTCCAGGTGTTCCAAACTACGGTGCACGCGGCAGAGGGCCACTCCTTAAAGAGGGAATGGTGCTTTGCATAGAGCCGATGATAAATATGGGGACTCGATCAGTGGTCTTTGAGCGTGACGGTTGGACGGTGCGCACCAAAGATCGTAAACCTTCAGCACACTTCGAATTTGCGGTGGCTGTTGGTAAAGATGGACCTGATATTTTGACGGATTTTAGTATAATCGAAAAAGCAATAAAGAGTTAACTATGGCAAAACAAGCTGCTATTGAAAGGGACGGAACTATCATCGAGGCGTTGAGTAATGCGATGTTTCGAGTAGAGTTGGATAACGGACACGTTATCACGGCCCATATCTCAGGAAAGATGCGTATGCACTACATTAAGATCCTTCCAGGAGATAAAGTAAAGGTTGAGATGACTCCCTACGATTTGAGTAAGGGTCGAATCTCATTCAGGTATAAATAACAGGGGGCAGAGATTATGTTGTCGTTTTTATGGTAATTGTTGCGCATCGCTCAAGAGAGGGTGCTGGATTACAATGTAAAAGATGACGACGTGAAGAACCCTCAAAAGATTGCTTCAAAAATCATGAAAGTAAAAGCATCAATCAAGAAGAGAAGCGAGGATTGTAAGATCGTTCGTCGTAAAGGAAAACTTTACGTGATCTGCAAAAAGAATCCTAAGTTTAAAATGCGCCAAGGCTAATGTTTAAACTGTTAAATTTTAAAGACAAAAGAGATTTATGGCACGTATAGTCGGTGTAGATTTACCCAAAAACAAGAGAGGCGAGATCGCGTTGACCTATATCCATGGTATTGGTCGCAGCACATCTCGTAAAATTCTCGAGGAGGCAGGCATTAGCTATGACCTCAAGACAGATGATTGGAACGATGATCAGATTGCAGCTATCCGTAACACCATTGCCTCACTAGGCATCAAGGTGGAGGGAGAGTGTCGTTCTGTGGTTCAACTTAATATCAAGCGTTTGATGGATATCGGTTGTTACCGTGGTATCCGCCACCGTTTGGGTCTTCCTGTTCGTGGACAGAGCACAAAGAACAACGCTCGTACTCGTAAGGGACGTAAGAAGACAGTCGCTAACAAGAAAAAGGCAACTAAGTAATAGGATAGAGTTATGGCAAAAAAAACTGGAACAGTTAAGAAGAAAGTTGTTAAGGTTGGAGCACAGGGCATGGTCTATGTTCACTCAACATTTAACAATGTCATTATCACCATCACCAACGAGGTTGGCGATGTGATTAGCTGGTCGTCAGCAGGTAAGATGGGTTTCCGCGGATCAAAGAAGAATACCCCTTATGCAGCACAGACCGCCTCTGCCGATTGCGCTAAGGTTGCTTACGACATGGGCTTGCGCAAAGTCAAGGTTTATGTAAAGGGTCCAGGCGCTGGACGTGAGTCAGCAGTACGTACTATCCATGGTGCGGGTATCGAGGTGGTCGAGATCATCGACGTTACACCACTACCACACAATGGTTGTCGTGCTCCTAACCGTCGTCGCGTATAATTTTAGGACTCAACTCTTTTGGGCTTCTGCCCAGATGAAGTATAGACCAATTACATTTTTTTAAATTTGTTAAGACAATGGGAAGATATATAGGACCAAAAACAAAAATTGCCAGAAAGTTCGGTGAGGCAATCTTCGGAGCTGATAAAGCTCTTGAGAAGAGAAACTACCCTCCTGGACAGCATGGTTTGGCTCGCAAGCGCAAGAAAGTATCTGAGTACGGCGAGCAGCTAGGAGAGAAACAAAAGGCTAAGGCTACATACGGTTTGCTAGAGAAGCAGTTTGCTCGTACTTACGAGGCGGCATCACGTATGGGTGGTATCACAGGTGAGAACCTACTTAAGCTTTTGGAGTGCCGTTTGGACAATGTGGTTTACCGTTTAGGTATCGCTCCAACTCGTGCAGCAGCACGTCAGTTGGTTTCACACTGCCACATCTGCGTAAATGGAGGTGTTGTAAATATCCCTTCATACTCACTTCGCGTAGGAGATGTAGTCTCAGTACGTGAGAAGAGCAAGAGCTTGGAGGTTATTTCAGCATCACTCATGGGCGCATCGACGAGCCGTTATGCTTGGTTAGAGTGGGATGGTGCTTCATTGTCAGGAAGGTTCTTGCAACGTCCTGAGCGTGAGGAGATTCCAGAGAACATCAAGGAGCAGCTCATCGTCGAGTTGTACTCTAAGTAGTAATAATTCACAATTCAATTAAATTATGGCAATATTAGCATTTCAAAGACCCGACAAGGTGATTATGCTCGAATCGAGTTCATCGTTCGGAAAGTTTGAGTTCCGTCCGTTGGAGCCAGGTTTTGGTATGACCATAGGTAACGCTTTGCGTCGTATCTTGCTCTCATCTTTGGAGGGTTACGCAATTACAACGGTTAAGGTTGCCGGCGTGGATCATGAGTTTGCCGCTATCCCTGGAGTGATGGAGGGGATGATTGATATCGTCCTTAAGCTCAAGCAGGTACGTTTTATCCGCACCGTAGAGAGTGAGGATGCTGAGAGAGTAACAGTTAACGTTGCAGGCGTAACAGAGCTTACAGCGGGTTATATCTCAAATTTCCTTACATCGTTCAAGGTTCTTAACCCTGAATTGGTTATCTGTCACCTTGCACCAGGTACAAAGATGCAGATCACATTGACCATTGGTAAGGGTCGTGGTTATGTCCCCTCAGAGGAGAATGCTCCTTTGGATAGCGAATTTGGTACCCTCCCTATTGACTCTATTCACACTCCAATAAAGAATGTGAAGTACACAATAGAGGACTACCGAGTTGAGCAGAGAACCGACTACGAGAAGTTGAATTTGGAGATTACTACTGATGGCTCAATCCACCCTAAGGAGGCTCTTAAGGAGGCTGCTAAGATCTTGATCCAGCACTTCATGCTCTTCTCAGACGAGAAGATCACCGTGAATATGGACGAGAGCAATGGCGCAGAGGAGTTTGATGAAGATGTACTTCACATGCGTCAACTACTCAAGACCAAGCTTTCAGGTCAGGATCTAAGTGTGCGAGCACTTAACTGCCTTAAGGCTGCCGATGTCGATACAGTTGGTGATTTGGTGAGACTTCACCGCAACGACCTGCTTAAGTTCCGCAACTTCGGTAAGAAGTCGCTCACTGAGCTAGATGAGTTGCTTACATCATTGAACCTTAAGTTCGGCATGGATGTTTCTATCTACAAACTTGATAAAGATTAAATTTTAAATGAGACACAATAAGAAATTCAACCACCTTGGCAGACAGGCGGGTCACCGCAAGGCTATGTTGGCTAATATGGCTTCGTCGCTTATCGAGCACAAGCGTATTGAGACTACAGTTGCTAAGGCTAAGGCTGTACAGATGTACATTGAGCCATTGGTTACAAAGTCAAAGGAGGATACCACTCACCAACGTCGTATGGTTTTCTCATACCTTAAGCAAAAGGAGGCAGTTACGGAGTTGTTCCGTACTATCGCACCAAAAGTTGCTGATCGCCCAGGAGGTTACACTCGTATCCTTCGCACTGGTTTCCGTCTAGGAGATGCTGCTGATATGTGTATTATTGAGTTCGTTGATTTCAACGACGCTTATACATTCGGTAAGGTCTCTGAGGTTGCAGCTGAGGCTAAGCCTAAGACACGTCGCTCACGTAGCAAGAAGACAACTGATGCAGTTGAGGACGCTACGATCGTTACTGAGAAGCGCGCGGCAAAGCCAGCAGCTCCTCGTGCCGTAAAGAGCACTAGCGCTAAGGTATCTGCTACAAAAACTAACGTAGGTAAGAAGATGTAATCTAACACCTGCTTAGAACATAAAGAATTAAGGCTAACCCCATTATTGTGGTTAGCCTAATTTTTTGTGCTTTCAAGATGCATTTATTCAGCTCCGCGGGGAGCACCCCGCCGCCGCCCGCGCAGGGCAGTCCTCGGGTTTCAAGATCTGTTTTTCGCCCTCACTCTTGAAAAGCGATTTTTTTTGCTTGCGAGAAAATCGCTCAGAGGGCGTTGGTTCGTGAGAACCAAAAATCTTTTTATACCGAGGACTGCCTTCGGCGAGCGGGGTGCTCCCCGCGGAGCTAAACTTTTATTAGCGCTTGTTGGTAAATCAATTCTTGATTTATTGCGGTTATATAAAATAGGGGATTCAAGTGGGGCTTGACCCCTATATTTCTATAACCACACCCACGCAAACATTCGTTTGCTCAACAAGCGAAGCATTTAGTGTTCAGCGTTTAGTGTTAAATGTTAAGCGACAAAATAAAAGCTCAGCGGGGAGCACCCCGCCGCTGCCCGCGCAGGGCAGTAAGAAGTAGGATAAGAAATAGCGCCGAAAGCAGCCCGTGCAGACATATATAAAAAGGAGTACCTAGCGTAAGCCGAAGGTGCTCCTTGAAAATACAATACAAAACTTAAACAGTTTCTAAATACGTAGATCTATGTTGTTAGATTACCACTTTAACCTTGCTTGCAGCATCTTTAACGCGCTCGCGTAGGGTGTTTATATCTGTTCCTACGGAGGCGTAGCCTACGACAACACCCATGCGGCGATTTTTACGTGTTGTAGGCTTGCCGAAGAGTCTAACATCGAGGTCCTCAACGCTTAGCACCTCTTCGATACCGATAATGTCGGGTCTATCTCCTGAGGCATCATCGGCGAGGATCACGGCACTCGCGCCTGCACGCTCAAGCTTTATTGATGGTATAGGTAGTGATAGCACGGCGCGTAGGTGCAACTCAAATTCGTTGTGGTTCTGTGTATCTGCGAGAGTAACCATACCTGTGTCGTGTGGACGAGGTGATAGCTCCGAGAAGTAGACTCCATTTTTATCGCTTAGGAAGAACTCGACACCCCAAAGACCTGCTCCACCGAGAGCTTTAGTCACCTTATCGGCCATATCTTGAGCCTCGAGCAGGTGCTCCGCTGAGATAGGTGCTGGCTGGAAGCTCTCGCGATAGTCTCCGCCACGCTGAACGTGTCCAATAGGTGGGCAAAAGAGGGTCTTTCCGCTGTTTTGGGTCACTGTAAGCAGTGTTATCTCGCTATCGAATTGGATAAACTCCTCGACAATAAGTTCCATTATATCACCGCGGCTACCGCTGCATCCGTACTCCCAAGCAGCCTCGATTTCAGAGGCGCTTTTAACTAGGGACTGACCTTTGCCCGACGATGACATCAAAGGCTTCACAACGCAAGGGTAACCGATTTTGTCGGCTGATACTTTAAGCTCCTCGAGGGTTGTTGCGTAGAAGTATTTAGCAGTCTTGAGGTTTAGCTCTTTGGCTGCTAGGTCGCGTATCGCTTTGCGATTCATGGTGTAGTTAACCGCCTTGGCACATGGCGCGACGATGATGCCTTGTGCTTCGCAGTCGTAGAGCACTTCGGTGCGTATAGCCTCTATCTCGGGGATTATATAGTCGGGTTTATGACGTTCGACAACAGACATGAGAGCCTCTCCATCGAGCATGTTGAAGACCTCAAATTCATCTGCGACCTGCATGGCTGGAGCACCTTGGTAGCTATCACAAGCTACTACATATTGACCTTTACGTTTTGCGGCGATGGTGAACTCCTTACCCAGCTCACCCGAGCCCATTAAGAGGATTTTTTTCATGATTGACACCTTGTTTAATGTGAGTTTTCGTATTATCGAACTCACCCTATTTATAATATAAACCTGAGTTTTGGATAAGGGAAATTTATTGTTTACCTGTTAGTTTTATCAATTTCCCATATCTAAAACTCAGGTTATCGGCTTTAAAAAGCCGATGTATATTCGATAAACCCCTCTTGC
>JBCQVD010000061.1:0-12521 GCA_047173405.1 Rikenellaceae bacterium | reverse complement strand
TTAATGTTAAGTGTTTAATGTTAAGTGTTTAATGTTAAGTGTTTAATGTTAAGTGTTTAATGTTAAGTGTTAAATGTTTAATGTTAAGTGTTTAATGTTAAGTGTTTAATGTTAAGTGTTTAATGTTAAGTGTTTAATGTTAAGTGTCGAGGAACCAACTACTAACTACTACTAAAACTAATTATCTCGTCTCTTTTAGGCGCAATAAGTATTCAATTAAAAAAAAAGTATTACCTTTGTTGGTCAAACCCACTTAGATCACAAACATATAAAATATAAAAAAGATATATTATGGTTGATATTTTTGAACGCCTAGAAAAAAATCTTGGCGGACCTATTGGTCAATACATGAATGCTGCACACGGATATTTCGCTTTTCCTAAGTTGGAGGGTGAGCTAGGACCTCACATGATGTTCCGTGGTAAGATGATGCTTAACTGGTCGCTTAACAACTACCTCGGTCTAGCGAACCACCCTGAGGTGCGTGAGGCGGATGCTAAGGGGGCAGCAGATTTCGGTATGGCGGCACCTATGGGTGCTCGTATGATGAGCGGACAGACTAAATACCACGAGCAACTAGAGCGTGAGCTTGCCGCTTTCGTAGGTAAGGAGGATGCTTTCTTGCTTAACTTCGGTTATCAAGGAATGATCTCAATTATCGACTGTCTGCTTACTCACCGTGATGTTGTTGTCTATGACGCTGAGGCTCACGCTTGTATCATTGACGGTCTACGCATGCACAACGGTAAGCGTTTTGTTTATGGACACAACAACGAGGAGTCTTTGAAGTTGCAGCTAGAGCACGCGACAGAGCTTGCTGAGAAGCAGCGCGGTGGAGTACTTGTTATTACTGAGGGCGTATTTGGAATGAAGGGAGATCTTGGTTTCCTTGATAAGATCGTAGCTCTTAAGGATCAGTTCAACTTCCGCCTTTTGGTTGATGACGCTCACGGTTTTGGTACTATGGGTAAGACTGGTCGCGGTACAGCGGATCATTTCGGTGTAACAGACAAGGTGGATGTGTTGTTCAACACCTTCGCGAAGTCGATGGCTGGTATTGGTGCCTTTGTAGCGGCTCCTAAGTGGTTGGTTAACTTCCTACGCTACAATATGCGTTCGCAGCTATACGCCAAGTCGTTGCCTATGCCTATGGTTATGGGTGCGCTGAAACGTCTGGATATGATCCGTGAGCACCCTGAGTTCTTGAGTAAGTTGTGGGAGGTGACAAACGCCCTTCAATCAGGACTTAAGGAGAATGGTTTTGAGATTGGTGTAACGCAGTCGCCTGTGACCCCAGTATATATGAAGGGTGGCGTTAACGAGGCTACAAACCTTGTGGTTGACCTTCGCGAGAACCACGCTCTCTTCTGCTCAATTGTTACGTATCCAGTGATCCCTAAGGGTGAGATTATCCTGCGCGTAATACCTACGGCAGCGCACTCTTTGGAGGATGTAACATACACAATCGACGCATTCAAGGCTGTGCGCAAGAAGCTCGAAGATGGAGTCTACGCAAACATGCCAATCCCTTTAATGGCGGAGTAGGTATATTCGATAAACCCCTCTAAATCTCCCCAAACCGTTTGGGGAGACTTATTTTTAGAGGTGTCTTGGATAAGAAATTCTTATCCAAAACTCACGTTATAACATATAACACATATTAATAATGGGGTGATTTTAACGAATCATCCCATTATTTGTTTTTTATATACAATAATTTGCATATAAAAATCACATTATTTACCTTTGTTTAATTATTTACTTTAATCTTAAATACAAATTATTATGAAGAAATTTTTTGCCGCTTTAATTATGGCTTTCTTGTGTGTTAGTTGTACACATCGCATTGTAGATTTTACAATTATCTCAACTAAGAATGTACCTATTGATGGTGTATCGACTTTAAAGAGTGGGGAGATAAAGGTAAAGGGTCAAGATGCAAAGTATATGTTCTTGACAATTCCTCTCGGAACACCAGATCTTAAGGAGGCTGTTGACGACGCTATTGAGAAGGCTCCAGGTGCTGTTGCTCTATCGAATGGTGTGGTTTACACATCATGGTGGTATGCTATCCTTACTGGTTGTACAAAGTATGTTGTGGTGGGTACACCTCTTTATATCAATACTCCTGCGGCAGAGTAAGGTGACGAACTCGCGTTATTTAGAGGGTGCTTAACGAAAGTTAGGCACCTTTTTTTTGTTTGTGTAGTTCGTAAAAACTAGCTATTTCGCGATAAAAACAAACTGTTAGTATATTTTAGTTGTCTATTATATTTTAATTAGATACATTTGTTTAGAAACTGATTAAAAATAAAATATATGAAGAGGTTAATATTATGTCGTTCGCTTTTGTGCTCGCTACTACTCACACTCTGTGTGGGTACGGGTATGGCTCAGGAGGGTTCAACAAAAACGATTGCTATGACTCTGGAGCAGTGCTTGAAGTTTGCCAAGGAGAATAGTATCACACTAAAACAGTATGCACTATCCATTGATGATAGTATCGCCGACGAGCTAGCTGCAAAGGGCGTTTTTTTACCTACGGTAGCTGCCTCTGTGGGTCAGTATTTGAGTGCGTCACCGCTAAGCACGGAGAGTAGCAAGAGCTATTACAGCGGCTCTTATGGCGTGGATCTATCAATGCCGATCTACAATGCTGGCAAGAACAAAGCGTCGTATGAGCAGAGTAAGCTCAGCATCGAGATGGCGGAGTTATCTCTTGAGGAGCAACAGAATGCTCTCGAGGTATCTGTCACCGAGGTCTTTGTGCAGATGCTCTACGCCATGGAGCAGATTGAGGTGGCTAAGAATAGCTTGATCCTCACTCAAAAGAGTTTGGAGCGCGGCAAGGCGTACCTCGAGGTTGGTTCGATCAACAAGTCGGACTTCGCGCAGTTGCAGAGTGCAAATGCTGATAGTGAGTATGATCTAATCTTAGCGCAGACGACTCTCAGCACACTTCAAGTGAGCCTTAAGCAGCTGCTTGAGATCTCGCAGGATGTAACACTCTCGGTTATCGCGCCTCAAACCGACAACGCCTCGATAATGAACCCGCTATCGAGTGTTCAGGAGGTCTATAAGAGTGCTCTTACTATCCGCCCCGAAATCGGGTTTACGAAGCTTCTGATCTCGTCGGCTAAGTATGACGAGGAGATAGCCAAGGCGGGATATATGCCAACAGTATCGCTCACAGCGGGTGTTGGTGTTAGCCACATCAGCAGTAGCAGCTACACCTTTAGCGGGCAGCTACGTAATAACTTCGACACGTCGGTAGGTGTTAGTGTTTCGGTGCCTATCTTCAGCAACTATAAGAATAAGAGCGCAACGATAAAGGCTCAGAACGCTGTCACTTCGGCAAACCTCTCGCACACAGATAGCGAGAAGGTGTTATACCAGACCATCGAGACGCTCTACAACAACGCCTACAACGCTCAGGCGAAGTATTCGGTTGCAGATTATAAACTTCAAGCGAGCGAGACGAGTTTAAAGCTCACCACCGAGCAGTATAATTTGGGTATGAAGAATATCATCGAGCTACTCACCGAGCAGGATAACTATCGTGAATCGGCACAGGAGTACATAACTAACAAATACCAATTTATACTCAACAGAGCGCTTTTGGAGTTCTACAAAACAGATCAAATAAAATTATAATAATATACCCTAAGAAGATGAAAAAGAAGATATTGATAGTAGTGATAGTTGTTGCTATTGTTGCTGGTGGCGTCATACTATTTATGCCTGGTAAGGGCGAAGAGGAGAAGAGTGTGTTTAACACCGTAGAGGTCACCGCACAGCATGTCACACAGAGTGTTACAGCCACAGGTACCATCGAGCCAGTGACGTTGGTTGACGTGGGTACACAGGTGTCGGGTATCTTGACAACACTATATGTTGACTATAATAGTGTCGTTAAGAAGGGTCAGGTGATTGCCGAGCTAGATAAGAGCACCCTTATTCTTGACCTCAACAGCAAGAAGAACAGTGTACTTGTGGCGCAAAGTAAGTATGATTACGAGACCTCTAATTTCAAACGCGTTAAGGCGCTACACGATAAGGAGTTGATAGCGGATGCAGAGTATGACGAGGCACTTTACAACTACGAGACAGCCTTCAACAACCTAGAGATCGCTAAAAATAACCTCGAGAGTTCGCAGACAAACCTTGGTTATGCAACAATCTACTCGCCTATTGATGGTGTTGTTATCTCAAAGGATGTCGAGGAGGGTCAAACCGTAGCTTCGAGCTTCAGCA
This sequence comes from Rikenellaceae bacterium, assembly GCA_047173405.1. Classification (GTDB taxonomy): domain Bacteria; phylum Bacteroidota; class Bacteroidia; order Bacteroidales; family Rikenellaceae; genus Alistipes. The sequence continues at coordinate 8,267 of JBCQVD010000061.1, read as the reverse complement.
CACCAACACTCTTCACTATTGCAGCCGATTTGAGAGATATGCGCGTGATTGCCGATGTCGATGAGGCGGATATAGGTAATGTCGAGGAGGGTCAGAATGTTACGTTTACAGTTGATGCCTACCCAACACTTACTTTCAAAGGAACAGTTACTCAGGTGCGCCAAGAGGGTATCGAGGAGAGCAACGTAATCACTTACGAGGTGGTTATCTCGGCAGCCAATCCAGACCTAAAACTTAAACCAGGTCTTACAGCAAATGTCGAGATCTTTACACTTGATGTTGAGTGTGAGAGCGTTGTTCCAGTAGCAGCTCTTAGCTTCTCGCCTCCACGCCCATCAGACGATGCTCAAGGCGGCGAGGGTAAAGCTCCTCAAGGTCAAGGCGGTCCTGGCGAGGGTCAAGGTCCTGGCGAGGGTCAAGGTCTTGGCGAGGGTCAAGGTGCTCCTAAAGAGGGCGGCATGATGCATGGCGAGCGCGGCGGAGATGTTGTATGGGTATACGATGGTGAGAATATGAGACCACGCAGAGTAAAAGTTGGTGTTAGCAATGGTATCATCACCGAGGTTGAAGGTGTCGAGGCTGGCGAGAATGTTGTCACAGGAATCAAGGCTGGAGCGACACTTAAGCGCCCACAGGGAGCTGGCGGCAACTCAGCAAGCCCATTTGCACCACAACGTCCAGGAGGAAGGAGATAGTATGAAAAATCGAGTAATTGAGTTAAAAGATGTCAAGCGTTACTTCGAAGTTGGCGACCAGACGGTACGCGCACTTCGAGGAGTAACGTTCCATATCGACGAGGGCGAGTTTGTAACCATCATGGGTGCGTCGGGAAGTGGTAAGAGTACACTGCTCAACCTACTGGGTTGCCTCGATATGCCAACGGCGGGAGCCTTCTTCCTTGATGGTATCCCTGTTGCGGGCATGAGCGCAAATGAGCGCGCGGTGCTTCGTAATGCAAAGATCGGATTCGTGTTCCAGAACTACAACCTACTGGCTAAGACCACAGCCATAGCCAACGTAGAGTTGCCTCTTATGTACTCTCAAGGTCTTAGCTCCAAGGAGCGCGAGCAGAGAGCTATAGATGCACTAACAGCCGTTGGTCTTGCCGATAGATTGCACCACAAGAGCAACGAGATGAGTGGTGGTCAGATGCAGCGTGTAGCCATAGCGCGCGCGCTTGTCAACAACCCCGCGGTGATCCTTGCCGATGAGGCGACAGGAAACCTCGATACACGCACTTCGTTCGAGATATTGGTGCTTCTACAGAAGCTTCACGCCGAGGGTAAGACCATTATCTTTGTGACGCACAACCCCGAGATGGCGGAGTTCTCGTCTCGTAATATTGTGCTGAGGGATGGTCTTGTTAAGAGCGATACTCTAAATAGTAAAATAGCCAATGCCGCAGAGTCACTTGCAGCACTGCCAATAGTGGAGGATTAGTAATGAATTTAGGAATTTTATCAAGTATAGCCATCAAGGCGCTAAACAACAATAAGTTGAGAGCCTTCCTAACGATGTTGGGAATTATAATTGGTGTGGCTTCAGTAATTACGATGCTCGGTATTGGTCAAGGCTCTAAGGCGAGTATCAACGCCCAGATTGCGGAGATGGGTTCTAACATGATTATGATATACCCAGGTGAGGATCGTAAGGGTGGAGTTACGCGCGACGCGGCATCTATGCAGACTCTTAAGCTAGCCGATTATGAGTCGCTTAAGGAGCTTAAAGATGTACTTCCGTATGTTAGCCCCGATGTGTCATCTTCGGGACAATATATCTATGGCGCGAATAACTACCCTTCGTCTATAAATGGCGTGACGAGCGACTACCTCGAGATCCGCCAGCTTAAGTTGGCGAGCGGCGCAATATTCTCGGATCAGGATATACTCACCGCGGCTAAAGTGTGTGTTATAGGTAAGACTATCGCCGATAATCTATTCCCCGATGGTGAGGATCCCGTGGGTAAGATCGTCCGCTTTAAGAAGATCCCCTTTAGGATCGTTGGAGTGCTCGCTGAGAAGGGTTACAACTCGATGGGTATGGACCAAGATAATATCGTCCTTGCCCCCTATACAACCATCATGAAGCGTATATTGGCTGTGACGTACCTAGCTAAGGTCTACGCTAGTGCGGTCGACGAGGACCATACCGACGAGGCTATTGCGGCGGTGACCAAGGTGCTACGCTCGAACCACCGCTTAGCGGATGACGCAAGTGACGACTTCAATATCCGTTCACAGCAGGAGCTAGCGACGATGATGAACTCGACGAGTGAGCTTATGACCACTCTTCTTGCGTGTATTGCTGCCATCTCGCTTATTGTGGGAGGTATCGGTATCATGAACATCATGTATGTCTCGGTAACTGAGCGTACCAAAGAGATCGGTCTTAGAATGTCGGTAGGTGCTCGCGGTATAGATATATTGGCACAGTTCCTTATCGAGGCTATCATCATCAGTATCTCGGGAGGCGTCATAGGAGTTATCCTCGGCTATGGAGCTGCCCTTGCGGTTAAGTTCTTCGCTGGATGGCCTATTCTGGTCGAGAGCTGGACTATCCTCTTGTCGTTTGCTGTGTGTAGCTTTACGGGAGTGTTCTTCGGTTGGTACCCCGCGAAGAAGGCGGCGGCACTCAACCCAATAGATGCAATTAGATACGAATAGCGATGGGTCTCAGAGATGAGAATATATTGAGTAGTAATAGAGCTAAGGTTATCACTCTCCAACTTCTAGGTTGGGGAGTGACTCTTAGTGTAGCGCTGTTTCTAAGTACGTTAGACAGCAAAACAGATGGACTAAGTTCGATCGTTATGTTCACGATGCGCACGTTGCCGCTACTGTTGATCTACATCATAAACTACAATATACTTATTCCGCGACTACTATTCAAGGATCGACGTCTCGCCTTTATTCTAGCCAACGGAGCAGTTATTATATTTCTTATAGCTCTAGTCTACTACCTGCGCGAACAGGAGATGCTTCAAGCCTATAAGCCAGGTAGGCAGCGTCCAATACCTATACAAGTCTTTCTGCATGAAGCATTGAATCACATTCTTATGGTTGGTCTTGTTACGGCGGTGCGCCTTATTGATAGGCTGCAACAGAGTGAGAAGGCACTGCGTGAAGCGCAGAGTGCTCGCGTGCAGGCGGAGCTAACCAACCTGCGCAGTCAGATCAACCCCCACTTTCTGCTCAATACCCTCAATAACATCTACTCCCTAACGGTTATAGATGCCGAGAAGGCTCAAAAAGCGATTAAAGAGCTTAGTCGCTTGCTCCAGTATGTACTCTACGACAATCGAGGCGACAAGGTATCTCTCATCAAGGAGATAGAGTTTCTGGAGAACTACATAGAGTTAATGCGCATTAGACTCAACACCAAGGTTAAGCTACATGTAGAGTTTAAGGTTAAAGACAACACCTCGACAATGGTCGACCCGCTGCTCTTTATCTCGCTTATTGAGAACGCCTTTAAGCATGGTGTGAGCGCCGAAAAAGAGAGCTTTATCGAGATCTATTTCGAGGATAGAGTATCGAGTGGCGAGGTTATGCTCTTGATTATAAACAGCAACCACGCGAAGAGCGACAGCGATAAGAGCGGTCACGGCATCGGCTTGGAGCAGGTACGTAGACGCCTCGAACTTCAATATCCTGAGGCTTATAACTGGAGTATCTCATGTGACAACGGAGTCTACAAAAGCGAATTAACAATTAAAGTCTAGTATGTTAAAACTTAAGTGTATTATCATTGACGATGAGCCGCTAGCTGCGATGTTAATTGAGAGTTATGTGAAGAAAACTCCCTATTTGGAGCTTGTTGCAACATTCTCAAGCGCTGTGGAGGCTATGCAGAGCGAGGAGCTTAAAGATGCAGATCTTCTGTTTCTGGATATTCAGATGCCGACACTCAACGGGCTAGAGTTCAGCCGTATGGTAAATAGTCGTACGCGGATTGTCTTTACCACAGCTTTCAATGAGTATGCGCTCGAAGGCTACCGAGTTAACGCTCTCGACTACCTTGTTAAGCCTATTAGTTATACCGATTTTCTAGGCTCTGCAAACCGAGCACTTGAGTGGTTTGAGATAAGCGAGCGAGCAAATAAAACATCCGTAGAGTCCCCTGCGCAACCAGCCAAAGCGGACTCTATATATGTGAAATCGAATTACAAACTGCTGCGCATAGAACTCTCTAAAATACTCTACGTCGAGTCATTGAAAGATTATGTTAAGTTTGTCCTTGCCGCAGACGAGAAGCCAATTCTCTCGCTTATGAATATCAAACGAGCCGAGGAGCTTCTTCCCGAGGATGATTTTTTGAGGGTTCATCGCTCATTTATCGTGCGCAAGGATAAGATCTCTATCATCGAACGCAATCGTATCCTCTTTGGGTCGGATGTAGTCCCTGTCGGCGATGCCTACAAAGCCGATTTTCAGCTCTACCTCGAGAGTCATATGCTTTAATCAGCGTTAAACGTTAAGGGTTTAATGTTAAGTGTTGAATGTTGAGGACTTAACACCAAACGCTGAACGCTGAACGCTGAACACTAACCACTAAACTCTCCCTTAGAGCGGCAAGCCCTCCTCGATGCTGCGGCGTAGTTGTTTGATATTGAGGTGTGTGTATATCTCGGTGGTGACGATATTCTCATGCCCGAGCATCTCCTGAACCTCACGGATGGAGGCTCCACCCTCGAGAAGGTGCGTGGCGAAGGAGTGACGAAAGGTGTGGGGGCTGACGCTCTTGGTGATACCCGCACGTAGAGCGTACTCCTTGACAATAGTAAAGATCATAACACGCGAAAGTGCTCGACCTCGATTATTCAGAAAGAGGCTCTGCTCGGATGTCGATGACTCTTGACGTATGGGTAGGTAGTTCTCGATCTTTTGACGCGCTGCGCCACTAAGGGGCACAAGTCGCTGCTTATCGCCCTTGCCAACAACACGTATAAACCCCTCACTCATAAAGATATCACTGAGCCGCAGGGCTGTAAGCTCGCTAACCCGCACGCCGCACGAGTATAACACCTCGATAATTGCGCTATCACGAACGCCTCGGGGTGTGGTGGTGTCAATAGCCTCAAGGATGGAGTCTACCTCCTCCACGCTGAGCATGTCGGGGAGGTGGCGCCCCTGTCGTGGGGAGCTGATGAACTCTGCGGGCGAGCTATCTATCATCTCGTGAAGCAGCATATAACCAAAGAGATTCTTGATGCTCGACAGCATGCGCGCCTGCGAGCTGCTGCATTGCCCTCGGGCGTAGATGTAGGAGATGAAACCCTCGACCATTTCGCGCGTGGTGTGGCGAGGCGCGACGTCATACTCAGCCACGATATAGCTGGCAAAGAGTTTCAGGTCACGCATATATGATTCAACGGTATTTTGTGAGAGCCGACGCTCTATTTTTATGTAGAGATGGTATTTTCTGAATATTTCGTCCCATCGTTTATTGTTATCTGCCATAAGATAGTTACCTTTGCTCTACAAAGATAGTGATTTTTTGTATAAATCATTATGCTTAACCCTAAAATCAACATAATATCAATGGATTACGTAGAGTTAAACATCCCCGTGCAGAGCAACGAGCAGGGCGAGATTATCACAGCTTGCCTCAGCGACTTCCCTTTTGAGAGCTTTCTTAGCGAGAAGAATAGACTTAAAGCATACATACCCCAAGAGCAACTGGCGGAGTGTATGGAGGAGGTGAACGAGATGTTGGCGAGTTTTAAGATCGAAGGTTTTAGATATATCTCGATAGAGACTCAGAACTGGAACGCACAGTGGGAGAGTAACTTCCAACAAGTTGAGGTGGCAGACAACAAGCTCCTTATCCGCGCGCCGTTTCACCCTCGTGATGATCGCTTCGAGATGGAGGTTGTGATAATGCCCAAGATGTCGTTTGGCACGGGGCACCACCAAACAACGCACCTTATGTCGGAGGCTATTACCGATCTTTCGCTTCAAGGGCTTCGGGGGTTGGATATGGGCTGTGGCACTGGGCTGCTCGCTATTGTGGCGGTTAAGTGTGGCGCCGAGGCGGTTGATGCCATAGATATTGATGACTGGGCGTGGGAGAATTGTCGCGAAAATATCGCTGAGAACGGGGTCGAGAGCAAGATAACGCCTCTTCTAGGTAATGCCGCGCTTTTGGAGGGTCGAAGCTACGATTTTATCCTTGCCAATATCAACCGCAATATCTTGGTTGCCGATATGCCAGCGTATGTGAGAGCTATGCGCCGCGGCGCGACACTTCTTATGAGTGGCTTCTTGGAGGAGGATATAACCATCATAGAGTCCAAAGCACAATCTTTAGGGCTATCACAAGAGCGTACTCTTACCCGCGAGGGGTGGGTAGTGCTTCAATTCAAGAAGTAGTGCATACCACAGCGTGAAGGGTAGATATAAAGGGCGAGGGATTGTCCTACATACACTTAAATATGGCGATTCGTCGATTATAGTACACCTTCTAAGCGACACGTTGGGGCGCAAAAGCTATATCGTGCATGGCGCTCACGGTGCGCGCTCTAAAGGTGCGAAGATGGCGCTTTTTCAACCTCTCTATGCCGTGGAGTTTGAGGGCGTCACCCCCTCGAAAGGGGAGCTGCACCGCTTCTCGGAGGTGCGCTCCGCGGTGGTGCTACAACGCATACCTTACGACTTCACGAGGTCGACAATATCGCTATTTATCGCCGAGGTGTTGTGGCGCCTAGTCAAGGAGGAGGAGTCTAATGCTGAACTTTTTGAATTCGCGTGGAACTCGCTGCTTGCACTCGACTCAATAGAGGAGGGGGTGGCGAATTTCCACTTGTGGTTTTTGGCGAACCTCAGCCGACAGCTCGGCTTCTTCCCAGGTAATGAACATAGCGATGGAGCATGGTTTGATATAGTCGATGGTATCTACACCCCCGCAGAGCCTCACCATGCGCTTAAGATGACCCCTCTGAGTGCCGAGATATTTAGGGACCTCACCGAGTGCGATATCCAATACCTTGCCGAGATCGGACTTAACCGCACCCAAAGAGTCGAGATCTTAGGCGAACTCCTGCGCTTCTACGACTACCACCTCGATTCGATAAATAACGTCCGCTCCATCGAGGTTCTTAGGGAGGTGTTTTAATGTGAGGTTATGCTTTGTCCCCGATCTTAAATAGCATCTGCTTTGCGTCGGTAGAGATTTGTGGCTTCAGTTGCATACACTAGGTCGTAGTTTTGTAGAAGAACTTTGAATGATTCACTAGGGCTGGAAATTGCATCAAATTTTGTTACTATCCACTTAACTTTAGTTGTTTTATGGAACTCATCGATCTCGCTCTTTACTTTATCGTCGCATAGCGATTGATGTCGCTGACCTACAAAATATTTTCCTACAGGGTATATTTTATTTTGAGTAAGATGAATAAACCCAGCTAGTGCCTCAAATGAATAGACAGAATTATAATCTTCTTTAGGGATAAAAGTTATTAACTTTTTATCTCCTTCAATAATATTTTTATCTAATAAGGCTCGATTGCTCTTTCCTATGGTGTTGTAGTACGCGGCTTTAATATTAGACTTAATACCTGGATAGTATGGAGATAACAATATAAAACTAATAATCAGCATTAGTTGTTTCTGCTTCACCCGAAATAATTCATATGTAAATATAATAGATAAGACATAATATGGTAGTACATTTACAAAATAGTGCCCAATAGAGAATCCGTTTGCAAAAGCACATATACATATGATTGATGCAGGGATGAAGAAGTAGCTATATACGCTTCCAAGCTTACGATCTCTTAATATTGAGACAACCATTAAGTAAAAACAAGGAATAAGCCATAGTAAATTTTGAATAACTTCTTGGTGAAAGCCTATATCTGTAGCTCTATAATTCCAGTTAAATATAAATGTTGCATAGATCATCTCATAAAGAGCATCATGGTAGCTAAAGTATGCAATGATAGGTAATATTACAGCCAAAAAACCAAATAAACAGTAAAGTGCATTGTATAGTAACTCTTTATAGCACTTATTTTTAAGCATCACAATCAAGAAGCCGAGCACAATACCAACATTTATTGAAGCGTTATTGACTCTAATCATTGCTATAGCTGCAAAACATGCTCCGTATATAAAGCTGTATGAATAAGGATGCTGGTTAAATAATTTACCCCCCCCTATTACTTTTGTTAAATGTTTTACACAGAGAAGAAGAGGAAACAGTATAAAAACAAGTGACAACTCCTCTGTTACTCCTGCTGATTCTCTTATTAATTGAAAGAATACAAA
>JBCQVD010000060.1:0-12612 GCA_047173405.1 Rikenellaceae bacterium | reverse complement strand
CGACAATACATTTTAGTGATCTACGCGCTAAGAACCTCAATACATTGTCTGTTATCATCTGGCGCGGCACAGGGTTGATCGCATGCTGCCCCACCTCAATACCTAGACCATGGAGTGTCACCACACCAACACCCTCGCCTCCTACGATCCTCACCTCGGACTCCTCGCCACAACAGGGCGCAAGGCTGACCCTCGATATAAACTCAAGGTTATGCGTTGCGTCGGGATCATCGCCCCCATCCTTTATAACGCACGCCTCAAAGAGACAATTATCGGTTTTTGCGTAAGCGACAGGGAGTGTTATAGGCTCTCCGCTAGGCAGGTAGATTTCGACACTATTAGCCTCAACAGAGCACACGCCAGCCATTAAAGCCGCAGTGGTAGCAGCTGTGGCAGCAGATCCCGAAGTAAAGCCTGTTCTAAGCCCAAAATATGTGGGTAGCAGCTCTTCGATACTGCGTCGTAACGAGTGAGGTCCAAATACGGCAGATTGGTATTGAGGTAACTCGGGTCGTTTAATAACGAGTAAAGGGATATCTAACTCCTGAGCAACTGCGACCTTCTTGCCGTAGCCGCCTGCCTCACCGCTCTCCTTGGTGAGAATAGAGGTGATGCGCAGTTCACGACATAAATCCTTAAGGCTATGGGTGTTATCAAAATCGTAGTAAATGATATTCTCTTTAGGAAAGGATGTGCGTTCAACCTCCCAATTAGACTCTTCGCGGTCCATGATCCTCAGCACAACACCACAACGTCGACTTATAGGGGTTAAGAACTGCGCCGACTTCACTCCCGTAAGGGCGAGGACGCCATGCAGCGAGTGCGACGAGATATACTCTACGGCATCATCCATAGAGTCCAACATAACCACCCCGGGGTATGTCGCAGGTTGCGACTCCCTCTCGAAGCGAATAACAGGGATGGATAACTCTGCGGCAGCGCTCGTAAGGTTATGGTGTAGACCACTAGCATACGGGTGAGCCGCGTCAATGATAAGGTCAACATCTCGCAGCTTGGCAAGTTCAACCATATCGCATTGGCACATATCGCCCGACAACTCTTCGCCGTACGATAGCGCCAACCTCTGCTCCCCGCTGCGCGTGGAGTAGAGGTAACACTTAGCCGCCTGCTCACATACGTCAACAGCCACGCGCCCCTCAGTAGTACCGCCAAAGATTAGTATCACTTCATAACTATATTTAGTAGCTCCTTTATTCGCTTTACCACAAAGAACTCTACACTATTTTTAACCGAGATCTTGATATCTCCGCCCTCGACACTTATCGAGTATTTAGCATCTGGGAGGTTCTCGCCAACAGATATACCGTTACGCATTAGAGCCTTTCGAATCATCGAGTGACGAAAGCTATCGCCGCTCATCTCTATCACTGACGACGACTCATTATCCACACGAAATAGCCCCGTGTTAGGGTCAAAGGCGATACCTTTACGCTCAAAAAAGTTACATAGGTCACCCTCAAGAGCGAGGTCTTCGGGGGTGCCGACAGTTATACCGTTGCTATTATCCATCAACCAGATACAATCAGCAACTTGAAGGGCTAGATCCAGATCATGCGTCGATAGAAATATTGTCTTTTGAGTCTTGCGCGACAGCCTATGCAACAACTGCATCATATCGACCTTGCTAGGAAAATCGAGAAATGCCGTAGGTTCGTCAAGCAGTATTATGGGGGTCTGTTGAGCTAAAGCCTTAGCAATCATCACCTTCTGTCGTTCACCATCACTAAGAGTGTGAACCATACGCTTTGCGAGGTGTTCAACACCCACCAGTCTCAACGACTCCTGAACAATAACCCTATCGGCTTGTGATACGGTGCCCCAAAAACCTGTATAGGGACTCCGCCCCATCCCCACAAGGTCAAAGACACGCAGGTTCTTGACCGTTATCCTATCCGTTAGAACGATACTTATTATGGTTGACAACTCTTTAGAGCTATAGGTCGAGAGGCTCCGCCCTTGATAGTAGATCTCGCCTGCGAGGATTGGCTGGTTGGCTGTCATTGTGCGCAGAAGTGTCGACTTACCTATGCCATTTGCCCCTAGTAGACACGTCAACTCACCACAATATACCGATGCGTTGATGTTCTGGGAGACACATTTGTACCCCTTCAACATCTTATACCCAATGGTTAGGGACTCTAAAGATATGGTCTTTTCTCTGCTATTCATCATCTTGCTAAATTCCTCCAACTACTCTAGTTGATCTTGGCTATGTTTCTCAAAAAGGACATATATCACAATTGGAGCACCTATAAGTGCTGTGACCGAATTTATCGGCAGTGCACCCTCAAAACCAGGCATACGCGCCACTAAGTTACAGACCATAGCGAGCAGTGCGCCCATTAGCGTCACTCCAGGCATCAAGATACGGTGGTCCGAAGTTGAGAAAATCGTTCTACACAAGTGAGGAACAGCCAGCCCCAGAAAGACAATAGGTCCACAATAGGCTGTCACGATCGCCGTAATGGCGCATGCCGAGATAATCACCGCACGGCGTGCGTTACGAATACTCAACCCGAGGCTACTCGCATACTCATCGCCCAAGAGCATAAGGTTGAGCCTTTTAATCAACAGGAAAGAGGATGGTATCAAAACCGCCATTATAATAACAAACGGCAGGAGGTTACCGCCCGACACCTTCGAGAAACTTCCCAGACCCCAGATCACATAGCCATGCACATCTTCGTCGGTACTGAAAAACTTAAGCACTCCAATGATAGCTGTGGCTATATAGCCTATCATCACACCGATAATTAGAAGCGTCACATTACCTCTAACACGCTGCGATATAGCAAGGATGATAAGCATCACGGCGAGCGAACCGACAATAGCGGCGGTTGATATCGCCACCTCCCCGAAGATACCCATATTGCTGAGCGTCCCACCCATGATACGCCCCGAGAGGAGCAAGATAAAGGCTACACCGAGGCTCGCACCCGAGCTAACACCCAGCTCCGAAGGTCCCGCCAGCGGATTGCGAAAGACCGTCTGCATCTGTAATCCACTAATCGAAAGTCCCGCACCCGCGACAATAGCTGTGATGGTTTGAGGCATTCGCGATTTAAAGATTATATTTTTCCAAACGACAGACTCTTCGCTATCAAAAAAGAGTATTCGACACACCGACTCTAGTGGGATGTTTATCGTCCCTAAGACGAGATTAAAACCCCAAAAAAGAGTAATTAAGATGATTATTACAACAAATATTATAGGCGTACGGCTCATGTTACTCCAATAGTTCATAATATACGGCACGATGATCGTCAAGGCGCCCAGGGTGAAAGATCTTGATTAAGTCGGCTAGCAGGACTTCAGGCTCCATAGGTGTATTCTCGTAGAACGGACTACGACGCAGATTACAATATATCACCTTCTTATCACGCAGTGGCTTGAAATCGAGGTAACGGCTATCCGAAGCTATGATATCTTCGTAGCTGTAATCGCCATTAAAGCTATTTACTATGCGCCAAAAATCGGCGTCATAACCCTTCGAATAGACAGTCTCGTAATCGACATAGAAGCCGCCAGACTCGTTATCATTCTCCATAAAGTAGTCGGCTCCAGCATCTCTAAAGAGCTGAGCTAGGTAGCTCTTGCCTCCCACAACATACCAGTTACCTGAGTGCAACTCACCGCTCAACACTTCGGGACGGTGATCGACATCCTTAACTAAATCGACTAATTGGTGATACCGCGTCTCGATGGCGGCAAACTCTGCCTCCGCCTGCTCGTCCAACCCCAATAGCAGCCCCACGAGTTTAACCCATTCAGCCTGACCCAGAGGGGTTGACTCCTTATATCCGAGGTATGCTAACATCGGGATATCGAGACTCTTAATCGAATCGTAGCCACCTCGCTTGTATGGGGATATCATTATCATATCGGCATCAAGCGACAGAACAACCTCCGTGTCGAACTCACCCTCGATACCTATTCTGGCTATCTTGCGGCTTTTAAGTCGCTCGTTAAGTTCTCTATTTTGTAGGAACTTAGTGCTCGTAATACCAACTATGCGGTCTGTTGCCTTTAGTTTTATAAATGGTGACAGTTGTAGGGTCGTCATACAGATAATATTCTTGAGCGGAACCTCTATTTTAGAGTAGCCTTCTGGGATCTTGGCGCTCTTGTCCCCTCTTGCAACCAACGCATATTTGTAAACCGTTGAATTATCTGCTATGGGATCGGTTATCTCGACAAGTTTCATATCACCATACTGCTTAACGCTATAACCCTTCGCGTATTTGGTGTAGTTAAGGTCGACAACCTCACCCTGCGAGATTGAACCCGCAGAGCTTGCGCTGCGACTCTTCGTAGCGCCACCACCCACGCACGACGACATAATAGCCATTAAGCAGATAAAAACAACACCTCTCATATCGCTATTTTATAGTTGCTTTAATTATTAAAATTGCGAAGTATGGGAATTTACGAGCTATGATCTCCTGCTTGTCACGACTAAAGAACTCCTTTGCGTCGACTCCACAACTCTCGATATAGTAGAAATCGTGCGAGGTGGATCTCGCTATCGCCTCTTTGATCGCTGCCTCCCACTGAGATATCTTCATTAGAACAATACTCTTATCTTTGGACATCTCACAAAGCAGAGCCTCCGCACTCTCGACCCTCGCCATAACCTCAAAAGAGCTATCTTGATTTACAACATGTGTGTTTGCACGACGAGCACAATCTATAAATGCAGGAACTCCAGCTACGCGACAGCTCTCGCCACCTAAGCCCCACACAAACTCCTCGACATATTGCGAGGAGGAGTAGAACCCAGCGTCACCCTCCGCTGTAATTGCAACCTTTAGCCCGCTCTTTTGCAATTCAAATGCCTTGCGGGCAACATCTTCGTACCTCAATAGAGTCTCTCGGCGGTCTCGGCTCATAGGAACGACAAAGCACTCAACCTTAGATATATCAACCCCTAAAGCCTCGACAATATCCTTTGCGCGAGATAACAGCTCACCATCGCTCCCCTTAGTTGCAGGGCACAATATAACATCTGACTCTTTGAGTATTCTAAAACCTTTGAGTGTTATGAGTTCGGGGTCACCTGGACCCAAAGAGACGAATGTTATCTTATTGTTCATATATTTTCGATTAAAATCTGCTACAAAATTAGTTTTTTTTAACTAAGAAACAAAATAAGGATTACAGATATGTATCATCTATCAAAAAAATACGTACATTTGTATTAATAAAATTATTAAACAACTAAACAACCATTACATCATGAAAGTTTTTGTCTCTTGGAGCGGTGGAAAAGATTGCTCACTTGCCCTTTATAAGTTTAAAAAAAGTAATCCAGACGCCGAAATCGTCGCACTTCTGAATATGAACCGCGCAACAACTCAAAATGCACATCGTCTCACAGGAGATCTCGTGAAGAGTCAAGCCGACGCTATGGGGGTAAAACTTCACCGCGAAACTGTTGGCACAGAGCATGACTACACCTACTACTTCCAAAAGGCTGTCAAGGCGCTAAAGGAGCAGGGTGCTGAGTATGGCGTTTTCGGAGATATATACCTTGAAACTCACCTTAACTGGATCACTAAACAGTGCGAAGAGTTGGGTATCAAGCCAATATTCCCACTCCTTAACATTGATGTCCATGACCTCTACAACGACTTTATCGAGGCTGGCTTTGTGGCAAAAGTTGTATCTGTTAAGAACGACCATAAGTTCGCAGCGCTTCTTTCGCAGAATCTTTCAATGGAGATCTACCACCAGATGTTGGAGCACGAGGGCTTTGATGTGTGTGGCGAGAATGGCGAGTACCACTCATTTGTTATTGATGGACCAACATTCCAACACCCTGTGGAGTATGCCGTTGTAGGCGAGTACAAAGATGAGAAACTTCACGCTTTAGAGCTAGATATTCCACGCCCATAGAGCCATGGAGCAGGGACTTATTCACATCTACACAGGTAATGGAAAGGGCAAAACTACCTCCGCGATAGGGCTTGCAACGCGTGCCCTAGGGGGTGGTTTCTCGGTATGCTACGTCTCGTTTCACAAGCGCCCTGAGCGCTATGGCTACACCGAGATGGATAGCCTAAAGAGGTTGGGAGCCACGGTAATCAACCGCGCTAAAGGACACCCCGCACTCGATAAAAGCATCAACCCCGAGGTCACCAAGCGCGAAACGGCGGAGGCTATAAGCGAGATTAGCGAACTGATCACCAACACCCACTTCGATCTACTTGTGATGGACGAGATCCTTATATCGGTGCGCGATAACTATATCCCAGAGGAGACACTTCTTGACTTTATCAAAACCAAACCTCAAACAACCGAACTTGTGCTCACAGGGCGAGGAGCGACACCTGCGATTATTGACATTGCAGACTATGTTAGTTATATCGAAAAGGTCAAACACCCCTACGACAAGGGTGTAACAAGTCGTAAAGGTATAGAGTTTTAATTGTCAACAATGAGAGAGATCATATACGTATCGGGAGGACAGCGCTCGGGAAAGAGCCGTTTTGCCCAAGAGATGGTTGAGAGGCTAAGCTGTGAACCTCACTATCTAGCCACGGCTCGCTGCTGGGACGAGGAGTTCGCCAAGAGAATCAAGCGCCACCAAGATGATCGCGGAGCGCACTGGGTTAATATCGAGGAGCAGATAAACATCTCGTCACTTAACCTCTCGGGGAGAGTGGTTATGATGGATTGCGTCACACTCTGGATCACCAATATATATGTTGACAACCAGTACGACGCCGAGAAGAGCCTCGCAGAGGCTAAAGAGGAGTGGGATAAATTCATAGAACAGGATTTCACACTTGTTGTCATCAGCAACGAGATAGGTATGGGTGTTATCCCGATGGATAGCTCCACGCGCGCCTTTGTAGATCTCCAAGGCTGGATAAACCAATATATCGCAGCCTCGGCTGATAGTGCCTACACATTGATTTCGGGCATTCCGCTTAAAATAAAATAAAGTGAGGTAGATAATGAATATACTCTTTAACGCCTTTTTATACCACTCGCGCATACCCGTACCGCGCAGTACTCTCTGTACGCCTGAGACCTTGAGCAGATCGCTTCGCTACTTTCCTCTTGTGGGGATTGTGGTTGGTGCGATTGGTTGGTGTGCGTATTGGCTAGTGGCAATGCTTCTACCTCATAATATTGCGGTAATGGCTGCTATGGCTGCTATGCTGCTTTCGACTGGAGCGCTCCACGAAGATGGTTTTGCCGACTTCTGTGATGGCTTTGGTGGCGGCTACACAAAAGAGGCTATCCTCAGGATTATGAAAGATAGCCATATCGGGACTTATGGTGTCATTGGTCTTATAATGGTTATCGGTGTTCGCTACCTTCTGCTGTGCTCTTTTGAGCCGATGGATATGCTCAAGGTGTTTATTGTGGCACAAGGAGCTAGCCGTTTCGCACCCGTTGTGATGGTTCGCACCTCAACCTACGCGCGCAGTGAACCGTCAAAATCGTCCCACTCGGCATTAAAGCTCTCTCTTTGGAGTGTTGTTATAGCTATGGTGTTGGCGCTCGCGCCACTCGCGCTCTTTGGTTGGGAGTTCGCCGCTTCGTACGTAGGCGTCATGAGTATTATTTTTGTGGGATTCAGAGCATACATATATAAACATATCGAGGGTTTCACGGGCGACACTTTGGGCGCACTGCAACAGATTGGAGAGGTTGCTTTCTACACAACGCTACTAGCTTTTCAGATGTAAACCTATGCCAACACTCTACCTCCAACGACATACGCGCCCAGATATTGACCCCAAGATATGCTATGGTCAAAGCGATATAGAGCTACACCCGAGCTATTCAGAAGCAGACCTACCAAAAGTTATCGAGAGGCTCCAAGGGGTTAAAGTTCCGAGGATATACTCCTCTACACTTATGCGCTGCCACAGATTAGCCACAGACCTCCAAGCCACTGTTGGCGCGAAGGAGGTGGCACTCGATAGTCGTCTTATGGAGATGAACTTTGGCGATTGGGAGCTTACCCCATGGGATGATATCTACGCAACCCAGAGCGGCAAAGAGTGGTTTCAAAACTACCTGCACCACAAAACACCCAATGGCGAGGCGTTTATAGATGTGGTCGATAGAGCCGCAAGCCTACTTAAAGATATAAGGCTCACAGATGACACCTTAGTTGTCACACATGGTGGGTTTATTCGCGCTATGTTAGTTGCAACACAACAACAACCCCTTGATCGCGTTTTTGAGGTAGAGATAAATTACGGAGATCTGATAGAGATCAAACTATGAAAAATAAAAGACTAAGACCTATAATGTTTGTCGGCACAGGTTCCGACGTCGGCAAATCAGTCGTCAACACTGGCTTTTGCCGCATCTTCCTGCAAGATGGCTATAACCCTGCGCCCTTCAAGGCGCAGAACATGTCGCTCAACAGCTACGCCACGCCCGACGCGCTAGAGATCGGACGCGCCCAAGCGGTTCAGGCCGAAGCGTGCGGCTTAGAGTGCACGACCGACATGAACCCCATACTCCTCAAACCGACAACGCATCAAAGCTCTCAGGTGATCCTCAACGGCAAGCCCGCAGGCAACAAGAGCGCCCTTGATTACTTCAAGAAGGATAACCGCGCAGAGTTGTTCGTCCACGCTAAGGCGGCATTTGATAGGCTCTCTTCGCAATACTCGCCTATCGTGTTGGAGGGGGCAGGAAGTATCTCGGAGGTCAACCTTTGGGATAAGGATATTGTAAATATGCGCATGGCGGAGCATGCTAATGCCGCAACTATCCTCGTTGCAGATATTGATCGCGGAGGGGTCTTTGCTAGTGTCTATGGCTCTATCATGCTACTTCCCGAGAGCCAGCGACAACTAATCAAAGGCATTATAATCAACAAATTCAGAGGCGACATCAGACTCTTCGACGAGGGGCGAACCATTATCGAGGAGCTAACGGGGGTACCTGTCGTGGGGGTGCTGCCATACTTCAATGATGTGGAGATCGAGCAAGAGGACTCTGTGGCTCTTGAACGTAGAAGCGACAACGTTGCCCACAACGGAGATATCATAATCGCCGTGGTTATGCTACGAAGCATATCTAACTTTACAGATTTCAACTCCCTCGAACGACTTGATGGAGTGTCGCTCAACTACGTAACGACAGCCAAAGAGATCGAAGACGCCGATATTGTCATTATCCCTGGTTCGAAGAACACAATCTCGGACCTTAAATACCTACGCGAGAGATCTCTCGCCAAGGCTATCATCAACCACCACAAGGCGGGCAAACCACTCTACGGCATCTGTGGAGGTTACCAAATCATGGGACGCATGGTCTACGACCCTCACCACATTGAGGGCGAGACAGAATCAATGGCTGGGCTAGGTATACTCCCCATCTCGACAACCATCGAGGGTGGCAAGACCACTCGTCAATGTAAATTCAAGATGGTCAACAGCGATGCTCAAGGCATTGGGTATGAGATTCACTCGGGGGTAACTCAAAGCGATAGCCCCCTTACAACCCTTGAGGATGGAACAACCGAAGGCTACTACCTAAACGAGAGGTGCTGGGGTAGCTACCTACACGGAATATTCGATAATAAGAGCGTTATTGAGCAGATTCTTTCACTTGTCGACCACCGCTCGGTGGAGGTTGCCGACTACCAAGAGTCAAAGGAGAAGAACTACAACCTGCTCGCTGAGAATATGCGCAAACATATAGATATGAAGCAGATATACAAAATGTTAGAGCTTTAACAACGATGATAAACGGACACGGCAATAACATATACCAATACACTAAGGAGGCTATTGAGGCGGACTTTAGCTCTAACATTGCGTTTAATAACAATTCGCAAAGGGTACTTGCGCACATAAGCCAAAACCTATCACAAGTAAACAACTACCCCGACCCTAACTGCTCCGCGCTTCGAAGTAAGGTGGCTACGATGTGTGGCGTCAAAGGGGAGAACGTGCTCATCACCAACGGTTCAGCCGAGGCGTTCTATATCACAGCTCACCTACTAAGCGTCGTAGGTGCCACCCAAACACTCATCACAACACCGTCATTTTCGGAGTATGAAGATAGCTGCGCGCTCTATGGTCACGATCTTCATTTTCTCCCTCTCAAAGATTTAACATCTACGCAACTCGACAACTACACTAGCGTCTGGCTCTGCGCCCCCAATAACCCTGATGGCTTCAGAGTCTCAAACGAGCAGATCGAGGAGCTTGTACGCAGCTATCCTAGATGTTATTTTATACTCGACAGAGCATACAACGACCTCTCGATGGATTACGCAAAAGAGAGGCTAACGATCTACGACAACTTAATTACAATCAACTCATTCACTAAATCATACGGCATACCAGGTCTTAGGCTCGGTTATATCGTGGCGTGCGAGGAGATCATCGAAAGGCTCTGCGCCATTCGACCTCCATGGAGCGTAAACTCGCTATCCCTGCTTGCGGGCGAGTATATCGTCGATCACCGAGAGGAGCTACACCCCAACATCGGCGAACTCATCGCAGAGTCACACTACCTCCAAACTGAGATCGCACAGATAGATGGCTTTAAAGTCACGCCCTCTACGTGTAACTTCTTCCTCGTTGAGATAGAGGGCACAAAGAGCGCAGCAGAGCTACAAACATACCTTATAGAGAACCACAAAATACTTATCCGCAACGCCTCGAACTTTAGAGGTCTTACCGAGCGACACTTTAGGGTCGCAGCACTCCAACGCATCCAGAACAACAAACTCATTAAAGCTCTTAAACAATGGAGATCAATATAGCGCTATTAGTTATCACAATAGGTTTTCTTCTCGACACCCTCATTGGTGACCCTTACTGGATGCCACACCCAATACGCGTTTTTGGCAACATGATTAGCTTTATGGAGCGACACCTCAACAGTGGCAGACACAGAGGCTTCAAGGGTTTTTTTATGTGGGTTATACTGTGTGGCGCCGTTGTGCTCCTCTTTGGGGTGGCAGATCATTTGTTGAGTGTAAATAACTACATCTACGTATCGTGGAGCGCTGTGCTCTTCTTCTACGCCCTTAGTAACCGCTGCCTTATCGAGGAGGGGCTAAAGGTCGAGAGAGTCCTTCAAAGTGGAGACCTTGAGGGTGCACGCAAGCAACTCAGCATGATCGTCGGTCGCCAAACCGCACACCTCACACCCTCGCAGATACGAAGCGCCGTTATTGAGACTCTCTCCGAGAACCTTAGCGACGGCGTTGTCGCACCACTCTTCTACTACGCCATAGGGGGCATACCGCTGATGATGACGTACAAGATGATTAACACCCTAGACTCTATGGTTGGCTACAAGAACGATCGCTATATGCAGTTTGGATGTTTCTCGGCAAAGATGGACGACGTGGCTAACTTTATCCCTGCCCGCCTCACGGCACTCCTTATGGTTGTCGCCTCTATGTCTCTGCGCGCGGTAAAGCATATATTCAAGTACGGACGCTCTCACTCTAGCCCAAACTCGGGGTACCCCGAATCGGCACTCTCAGGAGTTTTGGATTGTAGGCTCGGAGGACCAAACCAGTACTTTGGCAAGATAGTAGATAAACCATATATCGGCGATAATGAGCGCGATATCACACACCGAGACGTCATCCGCTGCACCATACTCAACGCCAAAGTCGCAGCACTTTGCTTTGTTCTACTTGTAGCATACTTCTATTTTTCTAATGTTGGAGTCCAATAAAAAATGTACAGCAATTACCACACGCATACTCAACGATGTAACCACGCCACGGGATCTGACGAGAGCTACGTGGAGCGAGCCATTCAAGGTGGATTCTCACTCCTTGGATTCTCCGACCATACACCATGGCCCTTTCGTGGTGGTTACCGCTCCCCTATAAGAATGGCTATGGAAGAGCTAGACTCTTATGTGTTGTCAATAAGCAATCTACGTGCTAAGTATAGCGACCTGATAGAGATTAAGATTGGATTAGAGTGTGAATATTACATTGACCACATCGACTGGCTGCGAGAGCAGAAGGAGCGCCTCTCGTTGGATTATCTTATCCTAGGCAACCACTTCCCATATAGCGAACAAAACTCCTTCTACGCAGCAGAGATATCATCACGCACCGACCTTGAGACCTACCAAAAATCATCAATCGAAGCTATGCAGAGTGGACTATATAACTACTTCGCCCACCCTGAGCTTTTTATGCGTAGCTATCCTATAATTGACGACCACACACTTCACATCTGGCGCGACCTAGTAATAGCAGCCCGAGACTTCGGTGTCGCCTTTGAACGCAACATATCAGTACAATACAGCAGTAAGCTATGGGAGGTTGTGGCAGAAGTCCAACCAAATGTAATTATTGGTGTTGACGCCCACGACAGTAAACGCCTTAAAAACACCGAGCAATACGATATCGCAGAATCAGAACTAGAGTCTTTAGGCATAAAAGCCATTAAGAGATTGTAATCAAAACAAGAAGCCGTTAATCATCTATGACTTAGACAACTAACGACTTCGAGTGATCCCGACAGGGTCGCAAATATGCAATATTGGCAGTTTTGTAAATCTCTATAAATTAGGCAATTATAAACGTATCTATTTGAATTGTTGATATTTATGTGGTGATATTGTTTTGCG
>JBCQVD010000155.1:0-2345 GCA_047173405.1 Rikenellaceae bacterium | reverse complement strand
GGAGGAGGCTGGTGGCGGCAGGTCTTCCACCGCTCGTTACTCCAACATCTCAGATCGTAGGTGCTCAGGCAGTAAACTGCGCTATCGACGAGAAGGCGGGACGTGCAATGTACACCAATAAAAGCTCTCAGTTTGTGAGCCTTGTAAAGGGTGAGTATGGTGAGACGCCAGCAAAGATAGACCCTAAGTTTAGACTTCAGATTGCGGGCACTCGTAATGCCGTAGCTTACGATACCTCTAAGTACAAGATGCAACCTAATCCCGCGTTGGAGGAGGCTGGTGGCGTGCAACTAGCAGAGAACGAGAAAGAGGTACTTCTTCTTGAACTCTTCCCAATAGTCGCTAAGACATACCTCACAAAGGTTAAAACAGCTGAGTTCGAGGCTAAGAACGCCGAGGTTGTCGCTGCGGAGGCTGCAAAACCAAAGGTTGTCGTAGAGCCAATCACAGGTAATGTTGTGGCAGCACCTCTTCCAGGTAAGATTCTATCTATCTCGGTTAGTGTAGGTGACAAGGTCAAGAAGAACCAAGAGATTGCCGTTTTGGAGGCTATGAAGATGGAGAACTCAATCACCTCTGACTATACGGGTGTGGTTAAGAGGGTATTCCCTCAAATAGGTGATAACTTAGCGACCGATGCTCCAATTATCGAGCTAGAGTAAAAGAGCTATAAATGCGATAAAAAGGCGACGAATTTGTTTGATTCGTTGCCTTTTTTATTAACTTTGTAACTATAAACGTGAGTTTTGGATAAGAGATTCTTACCCAAAACACCTATATAAATAAGTCTCCCCAAACGGTTTGGGGAGATTTAGAGGGGTTTATCGAACATACATCGGCTTTAAAAAGCCGATAACCTGAGTTTTAGATATGGGAAATTAATAAGACTGGCAGGTATACAATAAATTTCCCATATCCAAGACTCAGATTATGAAACAAAAACCTATATATACGTTTGCAGATGCGGTAAAGGGCACAGGACCTACCTCATTCTCAACCATGATTAAACCAGCTGGTTCGACCTGCAACCTCGACTGTCACTACTGCTACTACCTTGACAAGGCGCTTCAATATGGAGGCAAGCAGGCTGTGATGAGCGAAGAACTACTCGAACTATACGTCAAGGAGTATATCGACGCCAATGACGTTGACCTTGTAAACTTCTGTTGGCACGGAGGAGAGCCTCTACTCCTTAATATTAACTTCTATCGCAAGGCTATCGAGTTCCAAGAGAAGTACGCCAATGGTAAAAAAATAGAGAACACACTCCAGACTAACGGTCTGCTCCTCAACGAGGAGTGGTGCGATTTCTTTGCTCAAAATAACTTCCTTATAGGTGTATCGCTCGATGGTCCAAAGGATATCCACGACTCATTCCGCCTCACCAAAAAGCAGGAGCCAACCTTCGACAAGGTGATCGCGGGCATTAACCTAATGAAGAGCAAAGGTGTCGAGTTCAACACCCTAAGCGTGGTAAACAGCAAGTGCGAGGGTCGCGGACGTGAGATCTATCGCTTCTTTAAAGCGTTAGGCAGTAAATATATGCAGTTCCTACCCGCTGTGGAGCATGTTGTCGACAAACCCGACTTCCACCGTCCACTTATTGTATCCCCCGACCACGAAGGGGCACATATCGCAGAGTGGTCAGTATCGGCAAAGGGGTATGGTCAGTTCCTGATCGACATCTTTGACGAGTGGGTACTTTGGGATGTGGGTACATACTATGTTCAGATGTTTGACGCTACACTAGCTAATACATGCGGTGTGATGCCTGGTGTCTGTTCAATGGGCGAGACGTGTGGCGATGCTCTTGTTGTAGAGCATAATGGTGATGTCTACTCTTGTGACCACTTCGTATATCCCGAATATCGACTAGGTAACATCACCGAGACGAGCCTACGCGAGATCTACCACACTCGCAAGCGTATCGACTTCGGTCTCGCCAAACGTAACGGGCTATCGGCAGAGTGCCTAAAGTGTACATACTACCAAGTGTGTCGTGGCGAGTGCCCTAAGCACCGTTTCAATGAGGGCAAAGATGGATACCGCAAGAGTACTCTGTGTGAAGGTCTTAAGAACTATTTTAAACACACTCAACCATACATGGAGTATATGCGCACACAGCTCGCCAACGGTCAAGCCCCAGCGTGGGTGATGCCATTTGCCCGCCAGCGCATGGGGTTAATGTAAAATGTTTAATGTTTAGTGTTTAACGTTAAACATTAAACATTTCGCTTGTTGAGCAAACGGATGTTTGCGTGGGTGTGGTTATAGAAATATAGGGGACAAGCCCCACTTGAATCCCCTATTTTATATAACCGCAATAAATCAAGAATTGATTTATG
>JBCQVD010000154.1:0-2349 GCA_047173405.1 Rikenellaceae bacterium | reverse complement strand
GGAGCGCTCCACCGCCGACTGCAACTACTCCCAATGCCCGAAGGTCTCAATATGTTCCCTACATATCTACGCAAGGAGGGTTACTACACTTGTAACGCAGCAAAGACAGACTACAACGTGCTCCTCGACGAGCAGGCGTGGGATAAGATCAACGGCAAGCTTGGCGACTGGCGACTACGCCCCAATAAGGAGCAGCCATTTTTCTACGTAAGGACAAATGGCGTTACCCACGAGTCGTCGCTGCTCTTCGACGAAGATAGATACAAAAATGTCAAGACTCGCAACAACCCCGACAATATCACACCTCACCCAACACTCCCCAACACCGACCTTGTGCGCTATACCTACGCTACGTTCTACGATCGTATCGAGGAGTCGGATAAAGAGTTTGGGCAACTCATTGAGATGCTTAAGGAGGATGGGCTTTACGAGGATACATTCATCTTCTTCTTTGGTGACAACGGAGGCTCACTCCCAGGAAGCAAGGGTTACACCAATGATGTTGGACTTCACGTACCACTTGTTGTATACGTACCAGAGGCGTGGCGCGAGCAGATAGGCATCAAAGCGGGCAGCCACACCGATGGAATGGTCTCATTTATGGACTTTGGACCAACAATCTTAGCTCTTGCAGGTATCGACACACCACAACAGATGGATGGACGCCCCTTCCTCACCAAAGCGCACCCTACGGGTTTCGACGATGTTGTGTGTTATGGCGATCGCTACGACGACCTCTACGCCTTTTTCCGTGTGCTCTACGAGGGTAAATACCGCTACGCACGTAGCTACCAACCCTACCACCCACAGTCTCTATTCTCATACTACCGCTACAAGTCGCTATCATTCCAAGAGTGGCGCAAGCTATACCGCGCAGGTAAGCTCAACAAAGATCAAAGCGCTTTCTTTGAACCATACGGCACAGAGAAGCTCTTCGACACAGAGAGCGACCCTAACGAGCTTAACAACCTAGCCAACGACCCTAAGTACAAGGAGATACTGCTCTCAATGCGCAGCAAGCTAGCCTCTTACCTCGATGAGAAGGTAGACCTTGGATTCCTCCCCGAGGCTGTGCTTTACGAGGATGCGATCAAAAATCCAGCGGGATATGGAGCGAGCCACAAAAAAGAGATCTCGACGTACCGCAAGGTTGCCGACCTACAACTTCAACCATACTCATTAGCCTCTAAAGAGCTAAGTGCAGCACTTAACTCCCACGACCTTGTTGAGAAGTGGTGGGCACTAACCACCGCAGCACACTTTGCTAAGGAGGCAGAGGCTCTAAAGCCTACAGCCCAGAAGTTACTCTCCAACGAGCGTAGCTTTATCGCCTCGCGCGCAATGGTCTTTTTAGCTCGCGCAGGGGTTAAACCATCACGCACAGCCATCGACGCCCTGATTGCTGGTTGCCGCACAACAGCCGAGACACTACTTATCCTCAACGACCTAGCCTACCTCAAAGAGTGTAGATATATCGACACCCTCAACGTCAACGCCCTCAAGTTCCCCGACGCGAGCGCTAAGGAGAGAGTTATATTCTTGAACCGAGAGGAGAAATAGACTTAAGCGTTGAGTGTTTAATGTTTATAAAATGAAACGAGTCAGATAGTTATCCAAATTTATTTGAGATAATTATCTGACTCGTTTTATTTTAGAACGCTGTTCTTAAACCATTCCGCTACAAAAGTTTAGCTCCGCGGGGAGCACCCCGCTCGCCGAAGGCACTCCTCGGGAATACAAAATAACAAGCAGGGCAGCCCGATTGGACCGCCCTGCTTATTATATGTGATAAAATTGATTATCCTAGGTATGACTTAAGCAGCTTGCTGCGTGTAGAGTGACGCAGACGACGGATCGCCTTCTCCTTGATCTGGCGCACGCGCTCACGCGTAAGGTCGAACTTCTCGCCAATCTCCTCGAGTGTCATCTCCGAGCATCCAATACCGAAGAAGTACTTAATAATATCGCGCTCGCGATCGGTGAGTGTGTCGAGTGCACGATCCACCTCAATTGAGAGTGACTCATTGAGCAGACCACGGTCGGCATTAGGCGAGTCGCTATTGACAAGTACATCAAGAAGCGAATTATCCTCACCATCGGCGAACGGTGCATCAACAGATACGTGACGTCCCGCCACACGAAGTGTATCGGTCACCTTCTCTTTTGGTAGCTCCAACTCATTAGCTAGCTCCTCGGGTGATGGCGTACGCTCGTACTCCTGCTCGAAGCGCGCTAGTGCCTTATTGATCTTATTGAGTGATCCCACCTGGTTGAGAGGTAGGCGTACTATACGAGACTGCTCCGCAAGCGACTGAAGGATAGATTGACGGATCCACCATACAGCATACG
>JBCQVD010000153.1:0-2364 GCA_047173405.1 Rikenellaceae bacterium | reverse complement strand
GAGACTACCCTTGTATGTATCGAGTGCCTGCTGGAACTGCTCCAACGTGAAGCTCTCCTCACTGCCTGGAAGCCCCGCGATGATAGTGCGCGTAAGAGTCTCGCACTCACTCTCATCCATCGACTCAAAACGTGCCAACGCACGCTCACGCTCCTCGAGAGTGTACTCCACCTCAGCACCTGGACGCTTCAGGATATGAAGATCAAACGCCATATAAGCGTCCTGCTCAAAGCGCAAAGCCTTTGAACCATCCTCTAGCTCGTAGAATAGATTTGTTCGTGTCCAGTCAAGTATCGGCATGAAGTTATAGGTAATAATGTAGACCCCACACTGCGCTAAATTCCTGATGCTCTGCTCGTAGGCAGCGATATGCTCCTCGAAATCTTCGTTCTGAGTCTTGATCTTCTCGCTCAC
This sequence comes from Rikenellaceae bacterium, assembly GCA_047173405.1. Taxonomy (GTDB): domain Bacteria; phylum Bacteroidota; class Bacteroidia; order Bacteroidales; family Rikenellaceae; genus Alistipes. Next base: position 1,950 of record JBCQVD010000153.1, on the reverse strand, counting down.
GGGAATACTCTCAACGATACTCCACACCATGCCTGCCGCAGCAACCTCTGCTTGGCGCTTCTGGATCTCCTCGACACTCCACACCTCCCCGTTGGGAATATGGTGCAGTGCAGTTACTATATCGGTTACCCCCGCTTGTCTAATATAGCTTAGCGACACGGGATCCTTAGGTCCAAACCATCGCCACGATTTTATTGTCTCAATCATAATTAATAGTTGTTTTAAGTAATAAGTTAGATTTAGTTTATGGGTAATCTCCTCTTGTAATATTTTGTATTGACACAACCATTATAGCATCAGCACCAAGCTATTATATTCGTATTGGGTTTAAATACTTTTGGTATTTAATAAATTTTGAGATCTATGTTGTTACACAAATTTATTTGAGGTAATAACATAGAATTCAAAATATTAGAACGAAGCCTCTAATCTCAATACGCTAATAAAACCCTTAGCTCCGCGGGGAGCACCCCGCCCGCCGGAGGCAGTTGTATCTTTATCTACGGAGTTTGGGTGATCTGAGTAATTTCGCCGCCTTACGCACTCTATATTGAGTAGGCGTTGAACCCCCCATCTATAACCATCACCTCGCCCGTAGTGAACGACGATGCGTCACTCGCTAAGTAGTGGATAGCCCCTAGTAGCTCCTCAGGCTCTCCGAAGCGTTCAAAGGGTGTGTGTGCAATAATCTTCTCGGCACGAGGCGTGTACGAGCCATCCTCATTTGTGAGAAGCGTACGGTTCTGCTCCGTAAGGAAGAACCCTGGAGCCACTGCATTAACGCGAATCTTCTTCGAGAACTTAGCCGCCATCTCACCGCTAAGGTACTGCGTTAGGTTGACAATACCCGCCTTCGCCATGCCGTAGCCCATCACGCGCGTAAGCGGTCTGAGAGCCGATAGTGACGCAATGTTGATGATCGAACCCTCGCCCCTATCCGCCATTGAGCGCGAGAATACAAGTGTTGGCAAGAGTGTACCCATCAAGTTGAGGTCCATAACACCACGTACGGCATCAACCTCCAAATCGTATAGAGTTTTATCGTCGGGAATGGTTGCTCCCGCCTGATTTCCTCCCGCAAGGTTGATAAGTACATCTACTCTTCCGAAGCTCTCGATAACACCATCGTAAGCCACCTGCAACGACTCGCGATCGAGTGCGTCGGCGATAAAATAGGCTACACCCTCACCTACCGCCTCGGCAACCGCCTTTGCTTTTGCCTCGTTACGTGCGAGGAGCACTACCTGCGCTCCATTCTGGGCTAGGTGCGCAGCAATAGGTGTTCCTAGAACGCCCGTAGCACCTGTCATCACAATGACCTTGCCCTCAATATCAAATATATTTTTCATAATATGTAAGCTTAAAACTCAAAGTAACTCTTAGCGTTGCCGTACGAGATATTGGCCACCATCTCGCCAATAAACTCCATCTCGGAGCTAGGCAGGCGACCACTCTCGACGTCGTGACCTATGATATTACATAGTATACGACGGAAATATTCATGTCTAGGGTATGATAGGAAGCTCCTCGAATCGGTCAACATACCCACAAAACGACTCAACAAACCAGTCATCGAGAGTGCATTTATTTGGTTCGTCATACCCACCTCCTGATCCAAGAACCACCACGCTGCACCAAACTGCATCTTCGCGGGTAGTGTACCATCATTAAAGGTCGCTGCCATCACCGACAACACCTCGTTATGGCATGGGTTGAGGTTGTAGAGTATGCTCTTTGTGAGTGCCCCCGCCTCGTCCAGACGACCGAAGAACTTATGCCCCGCCTGAGCGCACGCATAGTCGTTGATAGCATCGAAGCCCGTATCAGCACCGAGGCGCTTAAACATACGTGGGCTATTGTTGCGTATTGGACCTATATGGAACTGTTGTGTCCACCCCTTAGCGTGGTCCATAACCGCCAAGTCGAACAACATGGCTGAGCGGAACTTCA
>JBCQVD010000059.1:0-13021 GCA_047173405.1 Rikenellaceae bacterium | reverse complement strand
CACTTTCGAGCATGAGCTACAATGTGCAGTAGATGCTGGTATGTTGGGCTCTATCGACGCTAACCGCGGTGATGCTCAAAATGGTTGGGATACTGACCAGTTCCCAGTTGACATCTACGAGATCACACAAGCTATGATGGTTATCCTTCGTGGTGGTGGCATCCAAGGTGGTGGTACTAACTTCGACGCTAAGATCCGTCGTAACTCTACTGATTCTGAGGATCTATTCATCTCTCACATCTCGGGTATGGATATCTTCGCTCGCGGTCTATTGTGTGCTGCTGACCTTCTTGAGAACTCTCCTTACGAGAAGATGCTCGCTGAGCGTTACGCTTCATACAAGAGCGGCAAAGGAGCTGAGTTCGAGGCTGGTAAGTTGACACTTGAGCAGGTTGCAGAGTACGCTCGCACGAGCGGTGAACCAGCACAGATCAGCGGAAAGCAAGAGCTTTACGAATCAATGGTTAACATGTATATCTAGTAGAACCAAAACCTTTAAAACGAGCCCCAGTTTATCGAGCGGGGCTCGTTTTATATAAGAAACTAAAACTACCAAAAAACCAACAATCATGAATAATAATAACAATGGAAGTAAGGTCTATCTAGTGGGTATCACCCTCGTGGCGGTACTTGGAGGTCTACTTTTTGGATACGACACAGCTGTGATCTCGGGAGCTGAGCAGGCACTGCAACAGTTCTTCAAACAAGCAACCGACTTCACATACACTGATGTTCACCACGGCATGACAGCCTCTAGCGCACTTATCGGTTGCGTTATCGGAGGTGCTATCTCTGGACTACTTGCAAACCGCTTTGGTCGTCGTAACTCACTTATCCTAGCTGCGATTCTATTCTTCTTATCAGCACTTGGTTCATTCAACCCTGAGTTCTTGTTCTACAGCTATGGTGAGCCTACATTCAACCTACTCATCACCTTTAATATCTACCGTGTCATTGGTGGTATCGGTGTGGGTGTGGCATCAGCTATCTGCCCAATGTATATTGCGGAGCTAGCGCCTGCGAATATTCGCGGTACTCTTGTTTCATGTAACCAGTTCGCTATTATCTTTGGTATGCTCGTAGTATACTTTGTGAACTTTATGATTAAGGAGTCACTCACTGTTGACGCAGAGATGATAAGTGTTGGTTGGAGACGTATGTTCCTCAGTGAGGCGTTCCCAGCTGCTACTTTCGGTCTTTTGTTGCTTCTTGTCCCTAAGACTCCTCGCTACCTCACAATGATTGGCGAAGAGGCGAAAGCTCTAGCGGTACTTACTCGTATCAATGGTGCTGAGGCTGCGACATCTATCCTCGAGGATATCAAGGAGACTACACGTCAAAAGAACGAGCCTATATTGACTTACGGCTTTGCTGTGGTAATCATCGGTATGTTGCTTTCGTTCTTCCAGCAAGCAATCGGTATCAACGTAGTACTATACTACGCACCTCGTATCTTCGAGAGCATGGGTGCGTCGGGTAACGCTGCAATGATACAGACTGTGGTTATGGGTATCATCAACATCGTATTTACCGTGGTTGCAATCCTAACCGTTGATAAGTGGGGTCGTAAGCCACTACTTGTTGTCGGTTCTGTGGGTATGCTTATCGGTATGATCGCTCTTGGTATCCTTTCATTCATGAACCTTATCGGCGTCACTGCACTTATCTTCATCATCATCTACACCGCATCGTTCATGATGTCATGGGGTCCTATCTGCTGGGTACTTATCTCAGAGATCTTCCCTAACACCATTCGCGGTAAGGCGGTAGCTATCGCTGTGGCAACACAGTGGATCGCGAACTACTTGGTTTCATCAACATTTATTCCACTCTCACAGTGGAGTCTCGGTAGCACATACCTTATCTACGGTGCGTTCTGCTTACTCTCTATTATCTTTGTGGTTAAGTGGGTACCTGAGACTAAGGGTCGCAGCCTTGAGGAGATGACTAAATTGTGGAGAGACAGAGCTAAACAATAAGAAACTGTTTCTAATAGTCTTGAATCTAAATAAATAATAACTATCTACCCAATGGAATTAATTGAATATACGCTTGGTGGAATGATAGAGAAATGGGCACAAGAGACTCCTAATAAGGAGTTTCTTGTTTCTCCTTATCTAGGAGTCCGCTACACATACTCTCAGTTTAACGCACGCGTAGACGCGCTAGCTATTGCTCTTCAGAGTAAAGGCGTCGGCAAAGGTAAAAAAGTCGGCATCTGGGCGAATAACCACCCTGACTGGATCACTGTATTCTTCGCAACGGTAAAACTAGACGCTATCCTTGTCACTGTAAACACAAACTACAAGACCGCAGAGGTGGAGTATATCATGCGCAACGCTGATATTCACACTATGTGTCTTATCGACAAGTATCGCGACACTAGCTATGTTGAGATCATCGACTCGATAGTACCCGAGCTACTCACCTCAAACGAGAATGAGGAGCTTAAAAGCGAGCGTCTACCAGAACTGCGCAATGTCGTGTATATTGGAGAGAGTGAGAAGTGTCCAAAGGGCATGATGGCAATCGAAGATATTATAAGCCTTGGAGCAACACTCCCACGCGCGGAGTTCGACGCATTTAAGGCGACTATTAGCTGCCACAACGAAGCTAATATGCAGTATACTTCGGGAACAACAGGTTTTCCAAAGGGTGTGCTTCTTACCCACCACAACATTCTCAACAATGGTAAGGCGACGGGTGAATTTATGAGATATACGGCTGACGACAAGCTTCTTGTCTGTGTGCCGATGTTCCACTGCTTCGGCTGTGTGCTGGCGCTATGTGCTGTAATTACCCACGGAGCGACAATGGTTATGATCGAGGAGTTTGACCCGCTCAAGGTTCTGGAGTCGATACACAACGAGAAGTGTACCATCCTCTATGGTGTACCAACGATGTTTATCGCCGAGCTTAACCACCCACTCTTCGACACCTTCGACATGAGTTCACTTCGCACAGGTATCATGGCGGGAGCCGTCTGCCCTATCGAGACAATGAATGCCGTGATGAGCCGTATGAACTGCCGTGTGATTAGCATCTACGGTCTCACCGAAAGCTCTCCAGGTATGACAGGTTCCGATATCGAGGACTCGACAGAGGTGCGCTCAACAACCGTAGGTAAGAACTTCCCAGGTATCGAGGTTAAGATCCTCGACCCTCAAACAGGTGAGGAGCTACCCGCCGAGGTTCAAGGCGAGGTGTGCTGCCGCGGATGGAACGTGATGCATGGATACTACAAGAACCCCGAGGCTACAGCCGAGGTGATCGACGAGAAAGGCTTCCTGCACTCTGGAGACCTCGGTCTCATGGATAAGGATGGCTACCTCCACATCACAGGACGCATCAAGGAGATGATTATCCGCGGAGGTGAGAATATCTACCCTCGCGAGATTGAGAACTTCCTATTCAACATCCCTCAAATCAAGGGTGTTGAGGTGGTCGGGCTACCCTCTCCACGCTATGGTGAGCAGGTGAGCGCCTTCATCACACTCAAAGATGGCGAGAGCCTCACCGCAGAGGATATCGTTGCCTTTAGTAAGGAACAGATTGCTCACTATAAGATACCAAAGTATATCTTCTTTATTGATGAGTTCCCAATGACCGCGAGCGGTAAGATACAGAAGTATCGACTCAAGGAGCTTGGTGTAAAACTACTTCAAGAGAGAGGCGAGGAGGTCGTATAAACAACTTCTATAAGACAGCTAACAAAACCAGCGATTATGCAATTTTGTTAGCTGTTTTTACATTGTCTCTTATTGCCCTGCGCGGGCAGCGGCGGGGTGCTCCCCGCAGAGCTTTTCTTTTGTATTGCATCTTACTGTCTCACGCCGACGGGTGGGGAGCAAGCTCCCTTTTACTATTATTACATCTGTTAAGTAGTCTTTATTAAAGCCCTCTTGATTGTGGGGATAAGTTCTAAAAGCAAGCTTTCAAACTTATCCCCACAACCAAGTGACGCAAACTAAAGTTTGCTATTAACAGATGAAATAGCAGTGTTGAATGTTTAGCGTTAAGCGTTAAGCGCTAAGTGTTAAGTGATTAGTATTTAGTTCCTTAACATTTAACGCTTAACACTAAACAATCAACGGTTTTTCGGCTTAAACACACAGTGTTTGAGAGATTTTAAAGTTATAACGTTAGTTATAATCCAAAAACCGCAAAACAAAAAGTTTAGCTCCGCGGGGAGCACCCCGCTCGCCGAAGGCAGTCCTCGGAAATATATACTAAAAACTAAAATTATGGATTTTGCAATTTTTGAAGGTGTGGGTATCGGAGCGGCAGCGTTCCTCTGCATTGGTCTTTTTCACCCTATTGTTGTATGGGCAGAGTATTACCTTACAGCTCGTTGTTGGTGGATATTTCTGCTTGTAGGAATCGCAGGTATTACCGCATCTCTCGCGGTTGAAAACATCTTCTGGTCTGCTATATTGGCTGTCTTTGGCTTCTCGGCGCTATGGAGCATCAAAGAGGTTATCGAACAAGAGAAGAGGGTTGAAAAAGGGTGGTTTCCGCGCAATCCAAACCGTAATAAACGTTAAGTGTTAAGTGTTTAATGTTAAAGACTTAAACATTAAACAGTAAACGCTAAACGCTCAACACGGTTTGGTTTTAAACACTTCAGTGTTTATAAAATAAAAAGTGTTAGATAGTTATCCAAATTTATTTGAGATAATTATCTAACACTTTTTATTGTAGAACACAGTTCTTAAACCATACCGCTGCAAAATGAAAACTCCGCGGGGAGCACCCCGCCGCTGTCCGCGCAGGACAGTAAGATGCAATACAAGAGATGCCCGCCCGCGCAGGGCGCCCGTAGTATTTTACTACCTAATTTCGCTCATATCAACGAGACCATTGACCAAAGCGTAGATAGTGAGTCCTGAGGAGTTATGGATCTTCAGCTTGCTGGCTATATTGCGCCTATGTGTTGTTACCGTATGGGTTGAGATATTCATCACATCTGCGATATCCTTGTTGCTCGCCCCTTTAGCCACCAGAGAGACAACCTCCTTCTCTCGCAGAGTAAGCTCGACGATATCACCTCGCTCTCCAATAACTAGCTTAGAGATCACATTTTCGATAATCTCTAAACCATCAATAATAGATATTACAGCGTCATAACTGCGCAGCAGATCATTGTTCAATAGAACACTACATAGAGCGATGACTTTCTGCCCATCGACCCTCAAGCGACTAACAGAGTTCGAGACTCCGAGATATTGGGGATTGACAATTACTACATCGGGGTTTAACTCATCAACCATATCTTTAAGACGCGTAATATCACTCACCTCAGCTACATCAACACCAATAGTGTCGATATTAAGAAGCACCGAGACAATACCACTACGTATTATAAGCGATGGCTCTGCAACAATAATATTTACTCGTCTATGCGACATAAGGCTAATCCTCCATACTTTTAATTAAGGGAACGAGTAATTTATCCTCTACGAGGTTATGAATCATTAAATCACTGGCGCAATCAAGCAGATCACAGATGATCGTTGTGATCTCATAGCTGCTAGATCCAGTATAATACTTAATAATTAGATTTCTAAACTCCGTAAGAGGTTCATCAATATTGTCGTGTATAGCACAGAAGAGGTCAATCGAGAAGTCACCCTCCTTATTGGCTTCACTCAGGCGCTCTACATAAGGAAACACTTGATCCTCCTCGTAGCGCAAGTGCACCTTTACCTTCTCGACATACTCATCAAAATATCGAATCAGAAGGCTCGAGATATCCCCCTTCTCAAGCGTCTTTATAAGGCTCTCACGAATTGAAGGTAGCTTAAATCCTAAATAGTAGGAGTGTGAATTGTGGAGGTATTTCATCAAGTCCTCAACCACAAGCCCCCTCAAAGAGACCTTATAGGCTCTGTTATTATTGTGAAGTAAGAGGTTGACAATGGCCAAAAAGGTGGCTGTGTCAACACCATTCTCCCGGCACACCTCATCTACACTCTTGTCACCAACACCCAAAGAGATATCAAACCGACTCATCACCTGAAGTATTGAGTAGTTATTACAGATTAGATCTGACATAGAGTCGCTCTTACGCCAATTCCCAGTTATATACATATTGTTACTCATTAATTCTTACCATTCTACAAACTTACATAAAATTTCTCATATAATTAGAATCTGTTAAACAGATTCTAAGCTAAATACGCTTAAAAAGGCACATTGAGCCTCCGCCTCACGGCAGTAGCTCAATGCTTAAAAAAAAGAAATTTCGCTTATAAAATTATGATCTATTTTATACTACAAAGATATGGTATTAACAAACACTAAGCAATACCTATATCTGAGTAATTTTCAAGCCCTAACGAACGGCACTCTACTGATAACGAAGAGTCCAAGGGCTTTCTGCTTAAAAACCTACTGCACTGAGCCAACCGATCATACCCAAGCATGATACCTAATATAAAATCTTGCTCTGCCGTAAGTTCATTTAGAGGTTTGTCGCAAAAGGTACGCACGACATCCACACACTCCTTACGTCCGAAAAAGATATTAATCTTTCTGTCCGTCACAGGAACAACGATATAATCGACATTATAATGGCTGAGCTTACGCTGTGCAAACTCCATATCCTCGCTCTTCATCGTATGTAGCACCAAGTGGCGAAGCCCCTTCTGGTACTCATATATGTGATGTCCTAAAACCTGCATAATCTAAAAAATGTAATTAAAATAATTTTCTTAACCCTCTTCGCTTGAAGAGAGCTAAGAAAAAACCTACATAACCTAAAACTAACTTTACTCAAAAAGTGGCGAGATAGACTCAACCCATGACGCTATTCTATCATCATTCTTATCCATCGAGTCATCATCAAGTGGTAGTCCGACGAACTCACCCTCTACCTCTGCAATAGACGAAGAGTATGAATAATCAGACGCTGGCACCTTGCCAATGATCTCAGCTCCTGCAGCAGTCGCCGCCTCATAAAGAGTACCTATTCCATCAACAAACGAATCTGGATAAGAACCACTATCACCGCAACCGAATATAGCCACCTTCTTACCCGAAAGATCAGCACCTTTGAGGGTCGATAGCTCCGCATCCCAATCATCTTGAAGGTCACCACAACCCCAAGTCGACGCACCTATAATAAGGTTCGAATACTGCTCAAGTGTCGCAGCCGAAAGAGATGATACATCCATTGTCTCTACCTCGTGAGAAGATAACGCCTCAGCAATCTGTGTTGCTGCGCTCTCTGTGTTGCCCGTAGTCGAGCCATAAATAATTGCTATTTTTGCCATAACTGCACTATACTTTTTTGTTTGAACAAAATTACTCTCTTTCACAACCCTTTACAATCCCTAAAAATGGGTATTTAAATACTCTATTTAAGCCCCAAACTTGATAATAAGGTATGCCCACGCCTTTTTTTTGCATATTTATATCCCCGAAAAGGTATTTGTGAAGTGTAATAATTCTCAAACTCATGTCGCATAATGAACCTCAGCGTTAACAAACCATGCGCTCATGGAGTATCAATGACGCGAAGTCTATATTTTAGATATCCGCTATATTACAGATTGTCAACGACTAAAGAGATAAACGAAAAAAAATATGAAAATAATATCTTAAAAATTTTGCAGAATCAAAAAAGAGTACTACTTTTGTGCCTGGAGAGATGGCAGAGTGGTCGAATGCGGCGGTCTTGAAAACCGTTGATCTTCACGGGTCCGGGGGTTCGAATCCCTCTCTCTCCGCCAAGTGCGGAAATGACCACGCTAAAGAGCTGTAAGCTAACAACTTACAGCTCTTTTTATTTGCGGAGATTTGCCTCTCGAACCTTCGGAGGTTATTTGCACAGTAAAATACTAAGAATCAAATATATATCTAAAAAATGTGTAACGATTATTTACAAAAGAGCCTCCATTTTTGGTGTTTTAGGGGTTTGTTGCGTTACAATTTTATAGCCTTTTTGTACCTCTTGTGAATTTTAAAAGTTCGGCCCACCTAAATTACTACTTATCACTTAGGTTCATTTCTGTCTCCGCATTCATACGTTGTAATTCTGCGATTGATATATGGTAAATAATCAGATTAAATATAAACAACCGGGCAGGGGAATACGCAAGGTAGCGACCGTAATGCATACGAGAAAATAACTTGATCACCAAAATACATCTAATAATATTTGTAATCACGCATATTTTCACTATATTTGCATTGTTTTCATTGCGCTTGAAAATAATGCAAATTTTCATAAAATACATTTAAAGTATGGAAAATATCAATATTGCTGGGCAGAATATCGGGTTGAAAAAGTTGGGTAAATCTGACTTGGCTGGAGTTTTTGTGGATGCTATCTTAAGATTTGCATTCTATATGGCAGTTGGTATGAACTTGAGTTTTTATCTGCTGGAGGCAAAAAAACAGGGGCGATTGACCCCATTGCAATATAAGCAACTATCGATTAGATTAATGGCGGTTTTGGCAATCCCTATCGTATTTAAATTTGACAAGTTAGAGGCTTATGAACGTAATCGACTTATTGCTATGGGGGTGTTCTTTATAGTCTCTGGTAAGTATGCCTATCTTCCGAATCTCATTATAACCGAGAAGGAGAAGGCATCTCAATGTAGCGACTCTTTAACGCCTATTGCTCAATATATACTTTTGTTTCACCTTCAGTCGCAATCATTGCAGGGGGCGACAATCAAAGAGATTGAGAAGCTAACACCATACAAATATGTCACATTAACTCGTGCTGTCTCCTGCTTGGAGCAGTTAGGTTTATGTCACACTCAACGAAACGAGAGCCGCAGCAAGCAATTGAAATTTGACTCTAATAGTGCATTATGGGAGAGGGCGCAGAAGTATTTAATAAGCCCAATCGCTAAAACTGTTTATTGCAACAATTCAAATTTAGATTATGCTGTAAGTAGCTACAACGCCTTGGCGCACTACTCAAATCTTAACCCCAATGACACACCCTCAGTTGCAATATATGAGTCGGAGTATAAAAAGATAGAGAAAGATTTAGTAGATGTAAACTCAATCGAAGGAGATGTAAAAATAGAGATGTGGAGATACCCCCCTATTGGAACTGAGATTGTGGACAAACTCTCGCTATACCTTACTCTCAAAGATGATAAAGATCCACGAGTAGAGAAAGAACTTGAAAAAATGATGGAGAAGATATGGTTGTAGGATTAGATATATTTGGTGAGGAGTTTGCTGAATTTGCGGATCAATATGTTGTAATTGGAGGAACAGCGTGTGATATTGTTCTTTCGGGTACGACTATGCGACCTCGTGCCACCGACGACATTGATATGATATTAATCGTGGAGAAGATGACACCAGAGTTTGGTCGTGCTATTTGGGAGTTTGTCGAACGAGGAGGATATGAGAGTAAGTTGCGCAAAAGAGGAGATGGCAAGGAGCCTGTGTGTGAATTATATAGATTTCAAAATCCGATAGAGGGATACCCAGTGATGATTGAGCTACTATCTCGTCACTCAGATATGTTGGGAAATCCTCCTTCGACTTTCCATATTGAGCCTATCCCGATTGGTGAAGATGTTCCGAGCCTTTCTGCTATAATATTGGAAGATGATCTATATCAATTTACTATAGAGAAGAGCATAATTGAAAATAGAGTTCGCATAGCCACTCCTATCGCCCTGATATGTTTGAAAGTAAGGGCATATCAAAACCTTTTGACCGATAAAGCTGATGGTAAAAAGGTGAATACAAAAGATATAAAGAAGCATCGCTCAGATGTGTTAAAACTCATTGCAACAGCCTCAATCACCAACCCCACGGCAGTGACAGAGAATATGTTTAACACTATAGAGTGGTATATTGGCAATATAAGAGATTTGCTCTCTATTGAAAATGAGCGACAATCGTTGGAGGGCGCATTAGATAGTGACGTTGATATTATTGAGGGTTATCTTGAGGCTCTCGGTGAAGCATATATAAAGATAGAGGAGTAATGAAAATACAATACGCATCCGACATACATTTAGAGTTTGCCGATAATTGGAGCTATTTAAAGAGAAATCCAATTATTGTGGCAGGCGATATACTTATCCTTGCAGGTGATATTGGCTACCTTAATGATGAGAACTACACAACACATCCATTTTGGAATTGGGCATCGGAGAACTACAAGCAAGTTATAATAGCTCTGGGCAACCATGAATTTTATAAGTATTACGACGTCTCTACACTCAAAGATGGTTTTTGTCAAGAGGTGCGTCACAATGTTCATAGTTACTACAATGGAGTTGTTCACCTCGAAGATGTAGATATAATCATCTCAACACTATGGGCGAATATACGTTTAGAGGATGCCTACCACACGGAGCATTGCGTTAGCGACTTTCGTAGGATAATGTATGGAGATGAGCTACTAACTTTTGCTGAGTTTAATAAGGAGCACCAGCGATGTCTGGATTTTATCAAGAGAAGTGTATCGGCGAGTGATGCAAAGCGTAAGATTGTGGTAACACACCACGTACCATCATTCCAAATGCTCTCACCAGAGTTTAAGGGGAGCAGGGCAAATGGGGCATTTACAGTTGAGTTGGCTGACTACATTGAGCAGAGTGGTATCGATTATTGGATATACGGTCATTCGCATCGCAATATAGATGTTACCATCGGAGCGACAAAGTGCGTGTGCAATCAGTTAGGATATATATTTGCCCAAGAGCACACCGATTTTATACACGATAAGCATATTGAATTGTAAGGTAACATTGATTTGCTGCTATTCAAATGCCTGTGCACTTGTATGCACAAGTATATCTATTCCCTAAGTCACTTTAACACCACGTCGTAATTTTGCATTTGCAAATATTTGCAGACTAAAAATTACACGTATGAAACAATCATTAAAGGTGCTTTTTCAGCACAAAAGTAGCAAGGCTACACAATCATCAATCGTCGCTCGCATTATGCTCGATGGGGCTTCAGCAACGTTTACAACTGGTGTTAAATGCACCTTAGAGGAGTGGAGCATAGAGAAGCATCGAATCAATCCACGCTCAAAAGGGGCAAGTGAGCGCAATGCGATACTCTCAAATATTGAGAATCGGCTCTTCGAGATATTCTATACCCAGCGAGCGAGTGGTGAGAATATCTCAGCTAAGATCATCAAAGAGCTATTTCTTGGCAACAGCCTCTCACTTGACAAACGCTACCTCATAGCTGCATTCGCAAACCACAATGCCATCGTGCAGCGACAAGTGGGAGTCTCAAAGTCGAAGGCGACATACCAGAAGTACCAAGTGACTCTGCGGCATTTACAGAGTTATGTGCGGTGCATAACTGATTCGGAAGATATTCTCTTTTCAAGACTCAACTATCAATTTGTATGTGGTTTTGAACTGCATCTAAGAACTGCTTGTGGATGCGCTCACAACACCGCCGCCAAATTTATGCAGTTCTTCAAGCGCATAATCCTCATCGCAATAAACGATGGCTACCTCAAGGAGAATCCGTTTCGCAACTATAACATCAAGCTAAAACGTGTGAATCGGGTCTACCTCACGTTGGAAGAGCTACAACGGATGATGGAGAAGGAGTTCTCTGTCAAACGACTCGAACAGGTGCGAGATCTCTTTGTCTTTGCAAGTTTTACGGGCATCTCCTACATAGACATCAAGAGTCTCAGGCGAGAACATCTCTGTTCGACTTCAGATGGCAGTTGGTGGCTGAGGTTCGATCGCAAGAAGAGTGGCGAGTTCTCTAACATCCGCCTACTCGAAATCCCTAAACGCATTATCGAAAAATATGCCGATGAGAGCCGAGAGCTTTTATTCAACGTGCCAAGCAATCAAAAAGTAAATCAATATCTCAAGGAGATTGCCGACCTCTGCGGAATAGATAAGCCGATCCATTGTCACGCTGCGAGGCATACGATGGCAACAACAGTCGGATTATCAAATGGTTTGCCGATAGAGAGCCTCGCAAAAATGCTTGGTCATGCAAATATTCGCACAACGCAGCACTATGCACGAGTGACCGACTTAAAACTTGGCGAGGATATGAATGAGCTTAGCGAGCGACTTGGAAAGTTGTTTGATGATGAGAAGAGTAAAAAGTAGAGATGCTTAAAGCCGTGAAGCTATCCAAAATATCTAACTATTTTGGATAGTCTCACGTTGTATTAATCATATAATCAACATATTATCACTATATTTCGTCCATAGCCCAATATTTTATGCAAAAAAAAGGATATTTTCGGTTATAAACGAGATTTTATTGATGTAATATTGGGGTGGTATCCTCCAAAGGTCACATAACAAGCAGGGGGAAATCACGCTATGCTAAATAAAATTAGCACTTTTTGCTGATTTTGCACTTTTTATTCGGCGATTTGTATTATATTTGGATATTGAATTAAAAATGAGATAGTTATGGAGCAGTTATTTGAACTACATTCACCGCAATAAGGTGACATATCTTATATACTACTTCGAAAAGGCAGGATTAGTCGGACAGCTACGTAGCCAAACAAAGGGAATTAGAGCGTTGGGTAAGGTGGAGAAGATATATCTGGGCAATACCAATCTTATCTATCTGCTTTCGGAGGGAACACCTGATATCGGCAATGTTCGTGAGAGCCTCTTCTTCTCACAGATGAGTGTTATGAATGATGTGATTTCATCAAAGGTTGCTGACTTTACCATCGGAGATGACACCTTTGAAGTAGGTGGAAAAGGTAAGGGGCAACGACAAATAGAGAGTGCCAGGAGCGGCTATGTTGTCAAAGATGATATTGAGTCGGGCTACGGAAACGTAGTGCCTCTTTGGGCTTTTGGTTTTAACTATTAAGCATATTTATTCACCTGTGAGGCTTTGATATTTTCTTCTATTGTTTTTACTGGGATCATCCAAATAATCAATATTTAGGGTAGAGGAGGCTGTCCCAAATCACGAAAGTGATTGAGGATAGCCTCTTTTTTATGCATCGACCTCAAATCACCTCTGCAAAATCAAGATTTATAGAGGTAAAATAGCTCTCCTATGCCATCTGAGT
>JBCQVD010000152.1:0-2408 GCA_047173405.1 Rikenellaceae bacterium | reverse complement strand
TAGTTAACTCAGTATTCGCAGAAAGGTCTAATGAACTAAGCGAGGTACAGCCGTAACAAGACAAAGTAGTTAACTCTGTATTCGCTGAAAGGTCCAATGAGCTAAGCGAGGTGCAGTCGGGACAACTCAAATAAGTTAACTCAGTATTCGCAGAAAGGTCCAATGAGCTAAACGAGGTGCAGCCGTAACAAGACAAAGTAGTTAACTCTGTATTCGCTGAAAGGTCTAATGAGCTAAGGGAGGTGCTGTAGCCACAACCCAAATAAGTTAACTTTGTATTGTTTGAAAGGTCTAATGAGCTAAGGGAGGCGCAGCTACCACAATTCAAATAAGTTAACTCTGTATTTTTTGAAAGATCCAATAAGCTAAGGGCACAGCCGTAACAATACAAAGTAGTTAACTCTGTATTAGCAGAAAGGTCTAATGAGCTAAGGGAGGCTAAGTTGCCACAATGCAAATAAGTTAACTCTGTATTCGCTGAAAGGTCTAATGAGCTAAGGGAGGTGCAGCCACTACAAGACAATCTCGTTAACTCTGTATTCGCTGAAAGGTCTAATGAGCTAAGGGAGGTACTGTAGTTACAATTCAAATAAGTTAACTCAGTATTCGCCGAAAGGTCTAATGAACTAATAGATAAACCATAACAGGTTAATGTGGTTATACTTGTAAAGCATTTAATCTCATCCATAGATGAGATGGATTCGTCAGACACAGAAATCGCGCCAGTGTAAGCTGCGGCTTCGTTATAAGAGATCGCACCATCACCGTTGATGTCAAGACCTTCATGCGCCAGCAGTGCATCTCTGAAAGAGTCATCTTCAAATGCAATGTATGTATCTATGTCCGATACCGCAGCGGTGTAGCGCATACCTGCCACATAAGCCTTGGTGGTAGTGGTGGTGCGGATGTCGTAGGCTGTGTCGTTGCTGTCGTAGAGGCTGAAGATTAGGGTGCGCTCGCTCGCCTCACATGGGTTAATCATGATGTGCGAGGTGTAGAGTGTGCCCACTGGCTCAATCGTTGAGTAGCTAACCGTGTAACTATCCTCGCCATTCTCAAAGACGAGCTTGGCGGGGCACTCGGCACTCTCGAACGTAAAGGTGACAACAGCCATCTGGTGCTCGAAAGTGAAGTTTAAATCTGAACCCTCCGAGTAGGTGAACTCGCCCAACATATAACATGCATTGTCGAGGTCGTTAATCTCGTCGCCATCCTGCTCGTAGATACCCTCTTTGCTGCCATAGGTAGCGGTGTAGGTTACACCATCGGTGAGAGTGCCAGTGGTTGAGGTGAACGCACCAGTGGTAGCATCGGTGCAGACAAAGGTATAGGCATTGGTGGCATCGGTAACAGTGAAAGTGTCGTCTAACTCCCACTTGAGGGCAATACCATCGTCGCCGTTGTCGGTGAATGATATTTTGGTGATAGATGATGTGGGGATTGAGGCATAAATGGTAGTACCGTCACCCGCCACACTGAGATTGTTCAACTCGCCGTCGACCTCTTGGCACGACACCACGCCTACGGCAACTATTGCCGCGAGCGCAAAGAATCTAAATAGGTTTTTCATGATTGTCACATTAAATTAAATGGTGCCACCATTACCATACCCGGGGACGCTTTGGCATAAGGCATCCTCTACTTCAATCTCAATTACCTCAATTTGAGGCGTTTCATAGTTTGTTTTCATAAGAATTTGTTTAGGTTATTATAAATTGTGAATTTAGACGTTAGGGGTATAAACACAAAGAGCCCAACTACAGAAATATTTCCGCAGTTGCACCCATTGTAATATGCTTATATATAGCCTGTTAAGCTTGGATGGGGGGGGTAATTTGGATGTGCGAAATTTGGAGCGCAGAAACCCTCTCAATCAATGATTCAATATACCACTTCATTGACTGAGCCTCGAAGTAAAGTATGTTTTTCAACACCCTCATCTCTTTTAGGTTCAACGATTTTTGCATGATTATCTTTACAAAGATAATATAAATTTTGATATTGTATCAAAAAAAGTTGCATTTTAGCAAAAAAAAATCTTAATTCGTCCGCCACCCCTCCCCGTCATCCCCGCGCTTCCTCACGTCATTCCCGTGAAAACGGGAATCTTAATCCGTCCGCCACCCCTCCCCGTCATCCCCGCGAACGCGGGGATCTTACACAAACGCAAACCGACTCCATTTAAGAAAAGTCAGTTGGAAATAATGGATCACACTAAAGTTCCGGTGATATATGTATAAGTCGTCGCTCCTGCCACCACCACGTCATTCCTGCGAAGGCAGGAATCTCATCGAAACTCACTAAAACAAAACAGATTACTCAAAAGCATGCGGTGAGATCCCTGCCTTCGCAGGGATGACGCAGAGGGGATGAGTCGTCATTCGCCCCACCACGTCATTCCTGCCCCC
>JBCQVD010000058.1:0-13288 GCA_047173405.1 Rikenellaceae bacterium | reverse complement strand
TTATTTATAGTTGCAGATATATTTGTTATATTTGCATTTGTATAGAAAAATAGCAAATAATGGCAAGAAGTGTACCATCTAGGTTACACCTACCCTATCACACAACCTGGTCACACCGACCTTATCCAGACTCAAAACGGCGACTGGTGGGCTGTGATGCTAGGTAAGCGCCCTGTTGAGCGTAACTGTATGCTCGCTCGCGAAACATTCCTTACCAAGGTCGAGATGACATATCCCGATGGTGAGCTTACACCAATGTTTAACCCTGGGGTTGGTCTTGTACAGCTAGAACAGGAGCGCCCCGACCTACCTTGGACTCCAGTGCCAGCGCGTAAAGTGCGCGACGACTTCGACTCTCAGACACTTGATTCGCAGTGGAACTTCCTACGTACACCTATGAGTAGTTGGTACAAGATCGAAAATGGTGAGATGGTAATTAATCTACGTAGTGAGGTAATCACCAAACTAGTAAACCCATCACTGATAGCGCAGCGCGTTAAGACTCACCGCTTCACATCATCAACTAAAGTTACATTCTCAACTAAGAAGGATAACGAAAAGGCTGGATTTGTCTACTATCGCAACTCGAAGCACCACTTCCAACTACTTAAGTCTAAGGATCGCGTCACGCTCATCAAGTCTTTTGTTGAGTATGGCGACAAGCCTAGCATCATCGTAAAGACACACTCTGAGGTTGTAGCTGAGGTTCCATACACAGCCAACAGCGTAGTATTTAGAGTGGTGGCAGAGGGCATAGAGGGTCAATTCTTCTATGGCGAGAGTGTTGATGATATGAAACCAATCGGAGGCGTTCAAGATATCTCGATCATTGGCGATGAGAAGGCTCTTAAGTTCAATGGTTCATACATCGGAATGTACGCTACAAGCGACGGACAGACAAGTACAAACAAGGCTAAATTCGATTGGTTCGAGCAGATTCCCGCTTGCAACTAACAAAGCTTAACCTATAATCGCAATAAAGAGTGTCGTTCCATAATCAATTACGGGGCGACACTCTTTATTAAGTAGTGTAAAATAATTATTGCCATATTTTTAAAAACACACCAATAATTATTTTACACTACTTAAACTCCAAAATAACATGAGAAAAATATTTACGACATTGATTATAGTGTTGATGGCAGGCACCTCACTGCTAGCACAGGTACCAACAACATTTAAAAACCCAATCCTTAGCGGATTCTATCCCGACCCATCAATCACTCGTGTAGGAGATACATACTATATCGTGAACTCGACCTTCGAGTGGTTCCCAGGACTCCCCGTTCATAAGAGTAAGGACCTCGTAAACTGGGAACTTGTAGGTTATGCCATCTCGCGCCCTGAGCAGACCCCTTTCAAGGATGGTCTAGTTGACAACGGCGGTATGTTCGCCCCTACAATTCGCTACCACGAGGGGCTATTCTATGTTATTTGTACAGCTATAGGTGCTGGAGGCAACTTCATTGTAACAGCCAAAGACCCCGCTGACGAGTGGTCGGATCCAATCTGGTTAAAGGATGCTCCAGGTATCGACCCATCACTATACTGGGAGGATGGCAGGTGTTATTACGTAGGTCATGGTAACCTTACCCCAAAAGTTAACCACTGGCTTGGTAAATCTGGAGTATGGCTGCAAGAGATTGACGTCAAACAAGGCAAAATGGTCGGCGAGAGAGTACAACTCACCTTCGGTCACGCTACAAACGCCCGTTGGACTGAAGGTCCACACATCTATAAGGTTGACGACACATATCTACTAGTCGTTGCCGAGGGTGGTAAATATCACGCAGTAACGGTACTCCACAGTAAAAACCTATTTGGTCCATACACTACAAACCAAGCAAACCCAGTGCTCACGCACCGCCACCTTGGTCTGAGCTACCCAATCACACAAACGGGACACACCGATCTTGTACAGACCGAGAGAGGTGATTGGTGGGCTGTGATGCTAGCTAAACGCCCAATAAAAGGCAACACGATGCTTGCACGCGAAACATTCCTCGCTAAAGTCGAAATGACATATCTAGGCGGTGAGCTAACTCCAATGTTTAACCCTGGTGTTGGTCTTGTTCAACTTGAGCAGGAGCGCCCCGACCTACCTTGGACTCCAGTGCTAGCACGCAAGGTACGCGACGATTTTGATTCTCAAAAGCTAGACTTGCAGTGGAACTTCCTACGTACACCTATGAGTCCATGGCACGAAATAGAGAATGGCGAGATGGTTATCAACCTACGTAAAGAGGTCATTACAAAGCCTGTAAACCCATCACTGATAGCGCAGCGCGTTAAGACTCATAACTTTAGCGCCTCAACAAAAGTAGAGTTCTCAACTAAGAATGATAACGAGAAGGCTGGATTTGTCTACTATCGTAACTCGAAGCACCACTTCCAACTACTTAAATCTAAGGATCGCGTCACGCTCATCAAGTCTTTTGTTGAGTATGGCGATAAGCCTAGCATCATCATAAAGACACACTCGGAGGTTGTAGCTGAAGTTCCTTACACAGCCAACAGCGTTGTGTTTAGAGTGGTGGCAGAGTGTCTTGAAGGTCAATTCTTCTATGGCGAGAGTGTTGATGATATGAAGCCTATTGGAGGCGTTCAAGATATCTCAATCATTGGTGATGAGAAGGCTCTTAAGTTCAATGGTCCATACATTGGAATGTACGCGACAAGCGACGGGCAGACAAGTACCAACAAGGCTAAATTCGATTGGTTCGAGCAGATTCCTGCTAACAATTAATAACACGGGATTATCATGACAAAAAGAGCATTAATACTTGAAGGTGGTGGCATGCGTGGTGCATTCACCGCTGGGGTCTTGGATAACTTCCTAGATAATAACATAGAGTTCGATTATGTTGTTGGAGTATCGGCAGGATGCTCCAATGCTCTGTCACACCTTGCTGCGCAGCGTGGTCGATCGCTCTATATCCACACAACACTTCAGGAGGAGCACCCCTATATTGGGCTACGTCCATTTATCAAGACGGGTGAACTCATAGATCTGGATTTTCTGTTTAATGAGCTACTAATATCAATCTACCCCTTCGATTTCGACACCTTTGCAGAGAACAAAGCTAAATTTGAGATAGTCGCAACTAACGCACTAACAGGAGAGGCGTGCTACCTAAGCAAACCACGAAGTGTAGAGGAACTCAAACTAGCTTGCAGGGCTAGCAGTAGCCTCCCCTTTATCAATCGAGCCATAACAATAGATGGTACTCCTTATGTTGACGGCGGAGTATCTGACTCCATACCCCTCAAAAGAGCATACTCCCAAGGGTACAATAATGCCGTGGTGGTATCGACCCAATGCGAGGGATTCCGTAAAAGAGTTGATAAGCGTAAGATACCTCACTTCCTGCTTCGTAAATACCCCAAAGTGGTAGATATGCTCAACTCGCGCGCGGTGCGTTACAACCAAGATATGGAGTGGATCGAAAGGCTCGAAAGCGAAGGTAAAGTCACCGTAATACGCCCTACCCCACCACTCACCGTAAGCCGCCTTTGTCGCGACACCAAACAACTCAAAGCACTCTACGACCAAGGCTACTCAACAGCCGAGGAGATGCTCTCGAAGCTAAAAACTCCAAGCGAGTAGGCGGCTGCGTTTGTTGCCCTGCGACATCTCGATACAACGACTGCGTGAGGCTCCCACTTCGCGCAGCTCTCTTTTGAGGTGCGGCAGGTTATCCTCCTTCGAGATGAGCGAAGTGAACCAACCCACATTGTGTTTGAATTTAGCGCTTTCGCGTATCATCTTGCTAACAAACGCCCTCTCCCCACCTTCGCACCACAGCTCATTGGACTCACCTGCAAAGTTAAGTATTGGCGTTTTATTATCACCTACGACCTTGCTTCGTTTACCACCTTTAGAGGCTGCTTTAAGATTACGTACCTTGCGCGTACTACCCTTAACTGCACTCTCGGGGGAGTCATGAAATGGAGGGTTGCAGAGAGTGAGATCGAAATAGTCATCGCCATTGATTACACCCTCAAAGATATAGTCTCGATTACTTTGAAGCCTCAGCTCGACATGCCCAAAGAGCAGCGGATTACGCTCTACTATTGCGCGCGCCGAGTCAAGCGAGGCAGGTTCAATATCGCTCCCCACAAAACTCCATCCATACTCACAGACTCCGATAATTGGGTATATGCAGTTTGCTCCAACACCGATATCCAGACACCTTACATCACGTCGCGACGCGCCAATAAGGTCGGCTGCATAGTGGATATAGTCGGCTCGGCTTGGTATGGGAGGCACAAGTGCTTGAGGTGGAATATCCCAATACTCAAAACCATAATAGTGGCTTAAGAGTGCCTTATTAAGCTCCTTGACCGCTTGCGGATCGAAAAAGTCGATGGATAGGTCACCATACTTATTGCGCGTAACAAAGCGACTCAACCCCTCATTATATTGAGTGAGTTGAGTCATGTCGTATCGACCTTTGTGTCTATTTCGAGGGTGAAGTTCTCCCATCTATCACTATTTAATAACTATCCCTTAAAATAAATCAACTGCCCTGCGCGGGCAGCGGCGGGGTGCTCCCCGCGGAGCTAATTTTTGTAGCGCATTGGGCTTAGAGCATCTAGCAACAGCGTAAGATATCACTTAAAACTCTGCTTTAGAGCTTCGTAGTTTGCACCAAAGTTTGCCAATTCGGTATCTCGCAGAGGATAACTCTTGACAGGCAGAATAGGAATAATCTCTATTTGGGGGTTACTGGCAACCTTAAACCGCTTGAAGCAGATCTCTCGAAAAGGCTTGGCGTCAACAGGCTGATAGAATGGCTCACTTGCATTAACTCCCACGCGGCGTGGCTCTGCACCCTTCAAAAAGCGCTCACTCAGCTCACCGCAGCTATAAAAACCACTCTTCTGAAGATAGTAGTTGCACTGCATACCCATAGCAAAGATATACTCGATGGTAGGTTCGCGCTTAATAATAGAGCGAACATGCTCGACACCCTCATGCGCATACTTCTCAGGTATAAGCAGCCTCTTGCCCTTGGAAGGGCGCACCAGAGGATCATTACAGAGGAGCGTAGCGTGAACACCCTCGGGGCGACACACTTCACTCGACATATCCATCAGAGCCTCGAATATAGCCTTCGCCTCACTCCAGCGGCTACGCTCACCTAGATCATAGGGCGGGTGTTCGAAGTAGTAATCTAGGAACATCGCGTGCTCGATGATCTCATCCTTCCACTGAAGAGTTGAGTTCTCGCCTATAAGTAGAGTTTTAGTGGTTGTTATAGATGACCAATCAGCTGTTTTTATCATTGTATTCTATTTTTTCTTAACTAGGAGTTTATACTCCCACGCTCCGAAGTGTTGAATAAACCATGTGTCCAGAACGAACTCCTCTCCAGTGATAGCATCTTCATAAACACCTGCGTATATGCCAGTATTAAACTCCGCCTTAATGAGGTATGGCGAGAGATTCATGATCGCCACTACCCTATCTTCGCCCGTCTCGCGAACAAGAGCTATGAGACAATCCTCCGCATTATTGGCTATGGTCGTCCACATACCGCCACCCTCGCCTGCACGAAGCGAAGTGAGCGAGTGTTTCAACTCGATGAGTTTACGATAACGCTCCGTCACCTCATTCGAAGCATAACTAGAACATGGTATTGGATCGCGGTCAAAGAATTTAAACGAGTGGTCGTAACCCACCTCTTGACCTGTATATATCAGAGGCATACCCCCTGGGACAACAAAGGTAAAGAGAGTCATTAGCTCTAGGGCATCACCAAAACGGCTCTGCTCGGTGCCTTGCCATGAGTTCTCGTCGTGGTTAGAAGTAAAGACCATCTTCATCGCCCATCGCGGATATTTAGATTGCGTAGCGTAGAGGTGGTCTCGTAGAGCGTTGGCACGCTTACGTCCCTTAGCAACATCGCACATTAAGTGGTGTAGCTCCCACGCGTAACAACAATCGAAAGCTTTGTCAAAGAGGTTTAACTCCTCCGCCTCTGCCAACATAAAGGCATCGGCATTGAGGGCATGAAGCTCTGTTGAGACCTCTTGCCAAAACTCGATAGGTACTAGCATCGCCATATCACACCTAAAGCCATCAACTCCGCGTTTGATCCAGAACTTCATTGCGTCGATCTGCCCCCTCCAAACATCGTGGTTCGAGTAGTTGAGCTTCGCTGTATCGGTCCAATCCCATGGCACTATAGCCTCACCCTTTTCGTCGCGCTGGTACCAATTAGCAGGCTTCTCGGTGTTCCACCTAGCGTCGCGCGCTGTGTGGTTAGCAACCCAGTCAAGGATAACCTTAAGCCCCAACCTCTTAGCCTCCGCCAAGAAGAGGTCGAAATCCTCGATTGTTCCAAACTCTGAGTTTACTGCACAATAGTCTGCAATAGCATAGTATGAGCCGAGCGACCCCTTGCGCTCGACCTCCCCGATTGGGTATATTGGCATAAGCCACACTACATCAATACCTAACTCCTTAAGAAAAGGTAGCCTCTCGCGAGCTGCATTTAGCGTACCCTCCTGAGTTAATTGACGAACGTTCATCTCATAAAGAACGGATGAATAGCTCCACTGTGGATGTATCATAATTTTTGTTTTTAATAGTTACAAAAGAGGTGTAGAGGTCAATTATGGCAAGACTAACAACCAGTTAAGGTTGACAACTTTCGATGGGCCCCAGAACACAACACATAGATTGGTCTTGCCTTTGATATCGGCTAATATATCTGTCTCGATAGTCTCCCACTTGTTCCAACCACCTGTGTGTTTTACGTCAAACTTAGCGATCAGCTTTCCTCCTGGTGTATTTTGGCGAACCTCAATAGAACCTTTGTACTGTCCACAAGCTATTCTCGCCTGCATGCGCTTTGAAGTACCATCTGCGAAATCAACATCATTAAATATGACGTGAGAGTTACTTGGTGCTCGATGAATCATCCATCCCGCAGGCTCATCACCGCCAACAAACGATGTTGTCGCCCCTTTAATTGAGTTGTAGCGGTCGATTTGAATTGTATCACCTGGCATTGGAGCGCCTATTCCGCGTAGTGTTGGCACAACCTTCTGAATAGTTCCATCTTCATTGAAATTCATATACTCGGCACATACCGAACGAAGCTTGGTGTGTCCACTCAGCGCCCAGTTGTGATAGAAGAAGATCCAACGACCGTTATACTCAACAATCGAAGCGTGGTTGGTATCCTTAGCTATCATATCCATGACATTACCATAATAGAGGTATGGGCCCATTGGCTTCTTAGCTATAGCATAGCCAATCGTGTAGCCTTGATGTGATATGTCATGAGCAAAGATTAGGTAGTATTTATCTTTGATCTTGATTGGGAATGGACCCTCTTTATAGCCACCTGGCAGACCCTCAACATCGACTAAGCCCTGCTTAATGCTCTTCATGTCATCGCTCAATGGAGCTACTCTAATAGCATTGCCTGACTTCACGAAGATATATGCTTGATTATCATCATCAACCAAAACACCTGGGTCGATACCAAACATTCCTTGGATATAGTTCTTCTCCCACTTGAAAGGACCCTCTGGCTTATCGGCAACACCCACACCTATACGACGATATTTATCATCGTTCATCGCCTTGGCTGGGTAGTAATAGTAATACTTGCCATCTTTCTCGATACAATCAGGTGCCCACATCGCGCACACATCCTTCATTCCCCACGGCACATCATTCTCCTTTAGTACCCAACCATGATTAACCCAAGTGCTTCCGCCCTTGAGCGAAAAAGCGTGGTAGCCTGGCATGCAGAAACCCGCTGATTGATTAAAAAATACATGTCCTTCGTCGGGCACCTTATCGCCTGATGGGTACAGGAAAAGTCTGCCATCGTGAACGCGCGCCGTAGGGTCGGCGGTAAACTGACTGGTGATGATCGGGTTCTGAGCAACTGCAATAGCCCCTATCGCTACCGCTGCAAGTGTAGATAATACTCTTTTCATTTTTGTCTTTTAAGTAAATCGCGCAAATATGCTGAAGGTAAAATTACAGACCTACAACAATACTTACACTATAAAATGGTTCTTATTGGCAAAAGTAATAATTTTAAGAGAACTCTCACCATAAAATCAAATCAAAATCGTTATATTTGCAGTGTTTATGTAATTACGTTGTATATTGCAGAACTTTTAGTTGAATTAAGAACTACACATACCTTTAATGAATATAATAAAAAGTATCGCTCTTGCGTGGCGTTCGTTTATGCGTCGCAGACGTCTAAGCATGCAGAACCCAACCGATGGTAAAGTATTGTGGTACACACACATCTCGCCCGCAGGACTACTTATGGCTTCTATATCACTGCTGCTACTCATATTTATCTCGACACTGATACTTGTGAGTTTGACGCCCATACTCGAGTTGCTGCCTAAACATCGCTCCGCACTGATTCACTCGCGCGAGCTAATGACTAGCAGCATACTTAGGATAGACTCTATGGAGCGTGTCATTGGCGACATGATGCTGTACAACGACAATATATCACTCATACTAGAGGGTAAGAGTCCCGTGGTGAGGAGTCAGACTCAAAACAGCGACAGCCTTAAAATGGATAATTACCTCCCCCCGCCATCTTCGGCTGATTCCCTTCTACGTAGCCAGATGCAGGGCGATGGAGCATACGGCATAAGTAACCTAGAGCCAAAGCAGACGGCACTCAATGATTTTAGATTTATATCGCCCGTTGAAGGCGAGGTAAAGAGTCCGTTCAACATCAAAGATAGACAATATGGCGTCGAAGTGACAACCGCCCCATTTTCGCGCATTGAGGCGGCGGCAGATGGTATTGTCGTATTATCGACATGGAGCCTCGAGGGTGGATATATCGTTGAGCTACTACACAAAAATAGCTTTATTACAATATACAAACAGTTATCACAATCACTCGTTGAGAGAGGTGACCTCATTAAAGCAGGTGAGGTTATAGGCTACAACAACGAAGACCAACTCTTTGGATTTGAACTTTGGGAGGGCGACAAACCAGCCAACCCCGAGAATTACATAAATTTCAAATAGCTACAACACCTTAGATGAGACAAAATATAACAATCCTAGGTTCAACAGGCTCCATTGGAGTACAAACGCTCGATATCATAAGAGAGAATCCAACGCTCTTCGAGGTTGTAACACTCACCGCCAACAATGGCTGGGAGTGCCTCGCTCGACAAGCCATCGAGTTTCAAGTCGACTCTGTTGTAATCGCCAATAAAGAGCACTATGCAGCACTATGTGATGCGCTAAAGAGTCACCCAATCAAAGTCTATGCAGGTGACGATGCCGTGTCTCAAGTATGCTCTAACTCCGAAGTCGATATTGTCGTCAACGCACTTGTTGGGTACGCAGGACTCAACCCAACAGTTACAGCTATCGAGGCAGGCAAGAAGGTCGCCCTCGCAAACAAAGAGTCACTTGTAGTGGGTGGCGAGTATGTCATGAAGCTCGCGCTCCAAAAAGGTGTACCTATACTGCCCATTGACTCCGAGCACTCGGCTATATTTCAATGCTTAATAGGCGAAACTTCACCCGTAAGACGTCTTATCATAACATGCAGCGGCGGCTCACTACGCAACTACAAACGCGAAGAACTAGCTCGCGTTACCGTTAAAGAGGCGCTCAACCACCCTCAATGGAGTATGGGTTCTAAGATCACCATCGACTCATCGACACTGGTAAACAAGGGCTTCGAAGTTATCGAGGCACACTGGTTATTTGGTATTGACCCATCACGCATTGATGTTATTCAACACCCCGAAGCGGTGGTGCACTCAATGGTTGAGTTTGAGGATGGAGCAATCAAAGCACAACTCGGAACCCCCGATATGCACATGCCCATAAGCCTTGCGCTAATGTTCCCTCAGCGAGCTTCTCGAGCGGGCGAGCAGTTCAGTTTCGTTGACAATGCCCACCTAACTTTCGAGAGTGTTGACCGCGTTAAGTTCCCCGCTCTCGATATAGCCTACGACTGCTTGCGTCGTGGCGGATCGGCACCATGTGTAATGAATGGAGCCAACGAAGTGGCTGTAGCTTCGTTCCTTGCGGGCAAATGCAGCTACCTCGATATTGTAAAGAGTATCGAGTACGCCCTATCAAAAGCCGACTTCTCGACAACGCCGTCACTCGACATCTACGCCATGAGCAACCAACAATCGCGAGAGTTAGCCCTCGAATTTTTAAGTAAATAATGAATAGACAACAATATGGAAATCTTAATTAAAGTAATTCAATTTTTTCTCTGCTTCACACTTCTTGTGGGCATCCACGAGTTCGGTCACTACATAGCCGCACGAGTATTCAAGATCCGCGTTGATAAATTTTATATCTTCTTCGACCCATGGTTCTCGATCTTCAAGTTCAAACGCGGAGATACCGAGTATGGTATGGGTTGGCTTCCTCTTGGTGGCTACTGCAAGATCGCAGGTATGATCGACGAGAGCATGGATAAAGAGCAGATGGCGGCACCCGCAAAACCCGATGAGTTCCGCAGTAAACCAGCATGGCAGCGACTCATTGTGATGCTTGCAGGCGTAACACTCAACCTGCTCCTTGCAATAGGTATCTATATCGGCATAAGCTACAAGTGGGGCGAGGCGTACTACGCTAACGAAGATGTTAAATGGGGATACAACTTCTCAACCAAAGCCGAAACGCTCGGCTTCAAAGATGGCGACCACCTGTTAAAGATTGGCACCGAGACAGTTGACGACATATCGAAGATTCCGCTTCAAATAATCCTTAGCGACAACGACCAGGTTATCGAAATTGAGCGCAATGGTCAACGCCAAGAGATCATCATACCTCTCGATAAATTAGTAGAGCTTCGTAAAGACAAAAACCTCTCAAATTTATCAACTCCGCTCATGCCATTTATTATTGATAGCATCATGGTTGAGTCATCTGCTGTACTACACCGCGGCGACCAATTCATCGCCATCGAGGGCGAGAAGGTAACCGACTTCATGAAGTACCGTAAATGGTTCGCAGAGCACAAAAACGGCATTGCCAACGTCACTATTCTTCGCAACGCGGAGGAGATCAACCTCTCAATCCCAATTGATAGTAATGGTAAAATAGGTGTTAAGCTACAGAATCCATTTACTCCTCGCATCCAAGAGTACACCCTCATAGAGTCTATCCCCGCGGGTATCAACAAGGCGGGTAACACAGTGGCATCGTACTGGAAGCAGCTATCTCTCATCGTAAAGCCTGAGACCGAGATGTACAAAGAGCTAGGTGGATTTGTCGCTATCGGAAATATGTTTTCAGGTGACTGGAACTGGTATGACTTCTGGATGAAGACCGCCTTCTTGTCGATTATTCTCGCTGTGATGAACGTGCTCCCTATCCCTGGACTAGATGGAGCACACGCCCTCTTCACACTCTGGGAGATCATCACCCGTCGTAAACCAAGCGATAAATTCCTTGAGTATGCTCAGTACGTAGGTATGTTCCTCCTCTTCGGACTTCTTATCTACGCCAATGGTAACGACTTCTATCGTCTAATATTTAAATAAAAATGGCTGCTAAGGTAAAGAGAGCTTACTTCTGCAAAAACTGCGGATTTGACGCCCCCAAATGGTTGGGGCGCTGCCCTTCGTGTGGGGAGTGGAACACATTCGCCGAAGAGGTAATCTCAAAACCTAGCGATAACACCATCTCCTCAATAGCGAAAATACCAACCCACACCCCACAACGAGTCGACGAGATAGAGGAGTCAAACTACTCACGCCTCGACCTCTGCAACTCCGAGGTCAACCGAGTCCTCGGAGGAGGTATGGTTGCGGGTTCACTAATACTATTGGGAGGTGAGCCAGGTATCGGAAAGTCAACCCTTAGCCTACAGATTGCACTTCAAAACAACGCGCTTAAGACACTCTACGTCTCGGGTGAGGAGTCTGCCGAGCAGATCAAGATGAGAGCCAATCGTATAGGTGTCAATAACAAAGATTGCTATATCTACTCCGAGACACTGCTCGAGAATATTATCGCCCAGATAGATCATCTCGAACCCAACCTCGTTGTCATCGACTCAATACAGACCATCTACACAAGCCTCTTGGAGTCGTCGGCAGGTAGCGTCTCGCAGATTCGAGAGTGCGCAGCGACACTCCTTAAATACGCCAAAGGTCGAGGCGTCTCGATCATAATCATTGGACACATCACAAAAGATGGTACCATAGCAGGACCTAAAATCCTTGAACATATCGTAGATGTTGTACTTCAATTCGAAGGCGATAACAACAATATCTACCGCACACTTCGAGGTATAAAAAATAGATTCGGAGCCACCTTTGAAATCGGTGTCTTCGAGATGCTTGATAATGGTCTGCGCTCGGTACAAAACCCATCAGAGATACTCCTTAACCACTACGAAACAGCCCTTAGCGGCATCGCTGTAGGGTCTGCCGTTGATGGTATCCGCCCCTACCTCATCGAGGTGCAAGCCCTTGTTGGAGGAGCTGCCTACGGAACACCACAACGCAACCCAACAGGATATGACTCGAAGAGACTAAATATGCTGGTTGCAATACTCGAAAAAAGGGTGGGTCTTAAGATGTATCAAAAAGATCTATTCCTTAACTTTGCAGGAGGATTCAAGGTGTCAGACACAGGATTAGACCTTGCCGTTCTGGCGGCTATCATCTCCTCATACTATGACCGTGCAATTACTCCAAACACATGTTTCGCGGGAGAGGTAGGTCTCTCTGGAGAGGTGCGCCCAGCCCCACGAAGCGAGCAACGCATTAGCGAAGCAGCACGCCTAGGCTTTAAACGCATCGTAGTATCTGCGTATATAAATAAAAGCGTTAAGCGCCCTACAAATATCGAAATTATCGAGATCCATAGCATCGACCAATTAGCTAAAACTTTATTTTCTCACTAGAACACAATAAATAGTTACACGAGTCCTAAACATAACAACCTACGACCAAACTAATTAACAAAACAGCTACACATAAATAGTTATTTTTATCACGATTAATTTGGTTAAATCAAAAATATATCCTATATTTGCATTCGCAATTGAGCACTAACTGGTGCGTTAGTTCAGTTGGTTAGAATACGTGCCTGTCACGCACGGGGTCAGGGGTTCGAGTCCCCTACGCACCGCCAAAGAGTGAAGCAATTCACATCAAAACCTTGAAAGTCAATGACTTTCAAGGTTTTTTGTTTTTACAACTCAAGCAAAATAGTCCACTATATAGCAAACTAATGTGGGGTTATTCGTGGGGGATTTTTGGGACTCGAAAAAAACCCACAATATTAGTTTTA
>JBCQVD010000057.1:0-13497 GCA_047173405.1 Rikenellaceae bacterium | reverse complement strand
GGAGTGTTTCTTCCCTCCATCTCTGCAAGTAGACGCATTGTTGATCCCTCCAAGTTAACTGAAGCATCCTTGTGACGTTGACCTGTAAGGAAGCCCTTACGCATATCAATCCAACGGCATGGGATACCTGCGAAGTTAAGGTACTCAGAGATGATTGTTGTCGAGATAAACTCACCATAAGCAACAATCTTATCGTACCATAGCTCTGCGTCCGATGTGCGATACTCAGTCTCAGTTGCTACACCTTCAAGCTCTGCAAAAAATGCTTCAACACGAGGTAGGGTAGTTGGCGTATTAAACAAATCATCAATAATCTCAGCGTGATACGTGCGTAGATCTGCAATGTGTTTTAAACAAAGTTCTTTATCACCCTTTTGGAGACCTTCAAAGATCGCCTCAAGAGCATTGGTTGTTTTACCCATAGCCGAAACTATGATAAAGAGATTTGATTCATTGCTGATAATCTTGTGTAGATTTCTAACACCATCGGCATTGCGAACCGACGCGCCACCAAACTTGTAAACCTTCATTGATAGTTGATATTTTATAATATTAAAAGTGTTTGTTTTAGTTATTTGCTCGACAATAACTCTCTATATAAGAGCCTTAAATGCCATAAGCGAGTGCAAAGATATTAAAATTATCTTAACATAAAGAGTCGGAATCAATTTTTTTAATATCTTTGTGGCATAAATTGATAAATATTATGTACGAGAATCTAAAAAATATTATCGAGCAGGCGTGGGATAATCGCGAAATGCTTAGTGACGAGAGTGTAAAAGATGCCATTCGTCAATGTGTTGAGTTGGTTGATAAGGGAACGTTGCGCACAGCGGAGCCTATTGACCTTGAGAAGAGTGAGTGGCAGGTCAACGAGTGGGTGAAGAAGGCGATCATTATGTACTTCCCAATTCAGAAGATGCGCACAATGAACGCTGGCGAGTTGGAGTTCTACGACAAAATGGACCTTAAGCATGGTTACGAGGAGCTAGGCGTTCGTGTTGTACCTCAGGCTGTTGCTCGCTACGGAGCTTATATCGCTGCGGGTGCTATCCTTATGCCATCATACGTAAATATTGGAGCTTACGTTGATTCGGGCACCATGGTTGATACATGGGCGACTGTTGGATCATGTGCACAGATAGGCAAGAACGTACACCTTAGCGGTGGCGTTGGTATCGGCGGTGTGTTGGAGCCTGTGCAGGCTTCACCTGTAATTATTGAGGATAACTGCTTTATTGGTTCACGCGCGATTGTTGTCGAAGGTGCTCATATCTGCCATGACGCAGTGCTTGGTTCTAATACCGTAATCACTGGATCTACACACATCATTGATGTTACAGGTTCAGAGCCAGTTGAGTATAAGGGCTATGTGCCAGCAGGTTCTGTTGTGATTCCAGGAACATATCCTCGAAAATTTGCAGCAGGTGAGTATGGTGTCCCATGTGCTCTTATTATAGGTCGTCGTAAGGAGTCTACCGACAAGAAGACGTCTCTTAACGATGCTCTTCGCGACTACAATATTAGCTAATATACGTTTGACCAATATAAATAAAGAGCAACTAACAATATTTAATAATATGTGCTGTTAGTTGCTCTTTGCTATTTCGAACTATGAACGTGAGTTTTGGATATGATATATCATTTTAAAGAGGTTAGCTCCACGAACGATACAGCGAAGGACTCTTGCTACGAACATGGCGATATAATATGTGCCGAACGTCAAAGCAGAGGGCGTGGGCAGCGTGGTCATCAGTGGATAAGTCAGCAAGGTGTAAACTTAACCTTTACACTTGTGTTGCACCCAACAAATCTTCTGGTGAAAGACCAATTTATGTTGAGCGAAGTTGTTGCCCTAGCGCTTGTTGACCTTATGTCTAGCTATGATATCACAGCAAAGATAAAGTGGACTAATGATATATATGTCAACGATCGCAAGGTTGTTGGTGTGCTAATTGAGAACAAAATATCGGGACGCAACCTATCTTGCTCGTGGGTCGGTATTGGTATAAATGTAAACCAGAGAGTGTTTGATCCATCAATACCCAATCCAACCTCTATGTTTATTGAGAGCAGAGCGGAGGAGTTGCTTGAGAGAGAGAGAGTTCTCGAAGATTTTAATACTATATTTCATAAGTGGTACGCATATCTTGAGCGAGGCGAGTATGAGTTTATCCGAGATAGCTATGTAAAGTCTATGTATCGCCTTGAAGAGTGGCATAAATTTAGCATTAAGGAGGGTGGCGAGGTAGTTGCAAAAATCGAGGGAGTCCACACCCAAGGGGAGCTAGAGCTGCGATATGAAGATAATACGCTTCACCGATATCTCTTTGGCGAGGTTGCATTTTTGATCGAGGGGAGAGATTTAGCAAAAAAAGAGTAGCATAAGGTTTGTTGTTATGAAAATAACACTTATCTTTGCAAAGTAGTAAACAAACATTTAATTTAAAAAAATATAACACATGTCAAAGGTTACAGTTGTAGGTGCAGGAGCCGTAGGTGCTACTTGTGCTAATGTATTGGCAATCCGCGAGGTTGCTAGCGAAGTTGTTTTGATCGACATCAAAGATGGTCTTTCAGAGGGTAAGATGCTTGATATCATGCAGGCATCAGCAACAATGGATTTCAAAACAAAGTTGGTTGGAGCGTCTAACGACTACTCTAAGACTGCAAATTCAGATGTTGTTGTTATCACTTCTGGTATTCCACGTAAGCCAGGTATGACTCGTGAGCAGCTTATCGGTACAAATGCAAACATCATGAAGTCGGTTATCGCTAGCGTTGTAGAGTTCTCTCCTAACGCTATTATCGTTGTGGTTGCTAACCCAATGGATACCCTTACTTATATGGCTATCAAGACTTCAGGTATTGACAAGAGCCGTATCATCGGTATGGGTGGTGCTTTGGACTCTTCACGTTTCCGCACATATCTATCTCTTGCTTCAGGATCTCCAATCTCTGATATCGAGGGTATGGTAATAGGTGGTCACGGTGACACTACAATGATTCCACTTACTGCAAAGGCTTCAATCAAGGGTGTTCCTGCTTCTGCATTCCTTTCAGAGGAGGAGCTAGCTAAGGTATCTGCTGATACTATGGTTGGTGGTGCTACTCTTACAGGTCTTCTAGGTACATCTGCATGGTACGCTCCAGGTGCTGCTTCATCATCAGTTGTTGAGGCTATCTTGAAGGATCAGAAGCGTATGATCCCATGTTCTTGCTTCCTAGAGGGTGAGTATGGTCAGTCAGATATCTGTATCGGTGTTCCAGCAATCATCGGACGTAACGGTATCGAGAAGATCGTAGAGATCGAGCTTAACGAGCAAGAGCAAGCGGCTTTCGTAGCTTCAGCTGAGGCTGTACGCAAGACTAACGATGTTCTTACTGAGATCGGCGCTATCTAATAGCCATAGACATTACTAAAAACACCCTGCTCAATGTGACTTGAGCAGGGTGTTTTTATTGTTAGTGTTTAATGACAAGTCCCTTAACATTTAACGCTTAACACTAAACATTAAACCGAGACAAAATAAAGGCTCTGCGGGGAGCACCCCGCCCGTCGGAGACAGTCCCATATTTTTACCTCTTCGAACGCTCGATGGTTTTAGTGGTTGAGAAACCATCAACAAAGGGGATTGTAGCTGTCTCTTTAGCATATTCACGACCCACTATATCCTCTATCTTGTAATCTCCTCCCTTGACTAGAATATCTGGACAGACTACTTTTATTAACTCTAGGGGGGTGTCATCTTCAAAGATTACAACATAATCTATAGACTCAAGTGCTGCGAGAACCTCCGCGCGCGCCATCTCATCATTTATTGGTCTCGACTCACCCTTAAGTCTCTTTACCGAAGCGTCAGAGTTAAGCCCGACGATTAGCTTATCGCCCATAGCTTTCGCTTTTTGCATATATGTGACATGCCCTTTGTGGAGAATGTCGAAGCAGCCATTGGTGAAAACGGTCCTTTTTTGAGCTTCACGAAGCTCCTCGATAAGTTGAGGTAGGCGATCAAAGCCGATAATTTTACTGTGTGTGAAATTGTGCGATAGCTCATTGCGTAGTTCATGATAGGTGATAGGTGATGTACCCATCTTTGCAACAACGACACCTGCTGCCTTGTTCGCTATTGTGATAGCCTCCATGATCCCCATGCCAGCAGACATGCACGCAGCGAGCGTAGCGACAACCGTATCTCCTGCACCTGAGACATCAAAGACTTCGCGGGCTGCGGTTGGAATATGAGACGCTTCGCGTTGTGTGACGTAAGACATTCCCTTCTCAGAACGGGTGACAAGAAGAGAGTGTAGCGAATAACGTGAAACAACAGCTTGGGCTGCTTTGAGTATATCTTTGTCGTTGTTGGCTAAGTCGGCTCCGACAATATCCGACAACTCTTTGATATTGGGTGTGATAACAGTAGCTCCTTGGTATCGGCTCCAGTCATTGCACTTAGGATCTATAACGACGGCTTTATCGTTGCGCGAGGCAATATCAATCACGCCACGACAAATGCGCTCAGAGCATAGACCCTTGTTGTAGTCTGAGATCACAACAATATCAACATCTTTAATTCGTGTCTCAACTTTTGATAAGATGAAATCCTCATTCTCGCTTGAGATGTGAATATCGCTATCTTCAAAATCAACTCTTGTGATCTGTTGATTATTTCCAATAATACGTGTTTTTGTTATGGTCGAACTCTTAGACACTACGAGGTGAGACTCTACGCCTAACTCATCAAACATGCGCTTAATCTGTTCACCGTTAGCGTCTTGACCAACCATGCCCATGACAATAGCGTTGCACTTCAACCCCAAAAGGTTGCGAACAACATTGGCCCCTCCGCCAAGTACGCTATACGAGTGTTTAACTCTGACAACAGGAACGGGAGCTTCGGGAGAGATACGTTTTACTTCACCTATATGATATTTATCCAGCATAAGATCGCCGATGACAAGTACTCTTCCACCGACAACTCTATTTAGTTCACTATTCATTATTTAACGTGAGTTTGATAATACTAGCCTTTTAAGCCCTTAGAAACTGTTTAAGTTTTATATTTTCGTTCTTTTTGTCTCTTTTGCACCATTTTTCACACCTCAAAATCGTTAAATAGAACCACTATTCGCCTCATTTGAGGTGCAAAAACTAATGCAAAATAGCTTTAAAATAACTTCGATACAAAATTTAAACAGTTTCTTATTATTTTAAAGTAATTTTTTTGCCCAGTATAGCAGATTTTTATCTGCTGTAATAAGATATGATTTAACGCCCGCGCTTGTTCCGCACTCTACATCGCTACTCTTATCACCAAACATAAATGATAATGAAGGGTCGATATTGTGTCGCTCCATTGCTTGAAGCACCATCGTTGGGTAAGGCTTGCGGCAACTGCAATAGTCGTCGGGGGAGTGTGGGCAGACCATGAAGTCATCAATGTTAACATCGAGATCCTCGAGTTGAGAAGCCAGCTCATTATGGAACACTTCGACATCTTCAAGCGTGAAGTAACCGCGCCCAACACCTGATTGGTTGGTGATTACAATAATCTGGTACTCAGCGGCTTGGAATAGACGCAAAGCCTCAACTACATCGTCAAGGAGTTCAAGATCCTCAACATTTGAAACATATCCAAAGTCTACGTTTATAGTTCCATCACGATCTAGGAAAATAGCCTTATTCATCATCTAAGATAATTTTATCAACTATGCCACAAAGAATATGCCCAATGGTTATGTGCATCTCTTGAATGCGCGCTGTTATATTTGTATCTATAGTAAAATCGTAATCACATAGTGGTTTACACGCGCCACCGCTACCTCCTAGAAATCCAACAGTTGTAATGCCCATATCGCGAGCCATCTCGAGAGCTTTAATTACGTTTTTTGAGTTTCCGCTCGTTGAGAAGCCAACTAAGATATCTCCCTCTTGTGCTAAACCCTGCACTTGGCGTGAGAAGATATATTCAAATCCATAATCGTTACCTACGGCGGTTAGTAGCGATGTGTCTGTTGTAAGAGCAACGGCTGGCAGAGGGCGTCTCTCGGCAACAAAGCGCCCAACAAACTCGGACGAGATATGTTGTGCATCTGCTGCGCTTCCGCCATTGCCACAAAAAAGAATCTTTGAACCACTCTTTAAACGTTGTGCCATAAGTCGACCAACGCTCTCTATGAGAGAGGTCATTTCGCACGAAGATGCTATTTTTGATCGCAACTCCAATCCACTCAACAGTGACTCTTTGATATACTCCTGCATAATTTTTTTATCTACTTTGCACAAAGATACATTAATTATTGATAATTCAAAATATCTCGATGAGATAAATTTAATTAACGCGCGCCTTTGAACGTGTTACCATCCAGACACCTAAGAATATGGCCATCATAGCTCCAACCTTAAGCCAACTAAAAGTGACTAAACCAACCCAAACACTAAAGAGGGTAGCTGCGATGGGTTGTGTGTAGTTAAACATGCTAACTACGGTTGGTCGCACAACACTCTGCGCTTTGAGCACAAAGAGAAAAGAGACAAAAGTACCTAAGACAACAACAAATCCTATGTTAAACCAACAACGAATAGGCATTTGGGTATATTTGACAGCTAAGATATCATCCTTAAAGAGGATGCTAGCAACTATGGCAGAGTATAAGAACATCCACTTCATAGTTGTTATGGGGCTGTATTTGGTAATCACACCTTTAAAAAATGTAAGGTATGCGGAGTAGCTTATCGCAGCAAGAAAGCAGATGACGTAACCTTCGATCATTCCAAAATCCCAATTTTGAACTTTACTTCCCGAGATGATAAGCACCACTGCGCCAATAGCCCCCATCAGTACACCGCCGACTTTAAGAGGTGTGATAGGCTCCCTAAATGCAAACATCGCCATCACCATGGTAATAATAGGTACTGTTGCCGCTATAATTGGGGCGTCGATAGATGATGTTAGTGACATTCCCCAAAGGTATAGGAACTGGTTTAGTTGTACTCCAAAAAGAGATGCTAGAAGTATTAGAAATAGATCTTTGGGTGCCACACGCTCCCGAGAGGGGACGATAAAACTAAAGAGCCAGAAGAGCAGAGCCGCTCCAATAACACGAAAGCTACTCATCGCAAATGCCGAAATTTGAATTGTGGGGTCGTCGCTAATAAATAGAGCCATACTAAACGGTGAGTTTAGCCCAAAGCATATATTTGCAATTAGAAGATATAGATAGGCGAAGAGTGTATTACGCTGCATTTGTATATTGATTAAGGGGAGTTCTAATTTCTCCCTGATTTTAATTTTCTGTTAATAATTGTATACTTTTGGTTTTGCAAAAGTAGACTGTAGTGGTTCCTACTGCCTAATTTTGTAAAATCGAAAAAAGGCGGTTAGTAACCGAAAAGTATTTTAGGGAGAAATTAGAACTCCCCTTAAAATAATTGTGACAAAAGTAGAAATAATTTAGTGGAAATATATACTTTTGTCACATGACAGCACTATTTAATGATATTATCTTTGGACCTGTGCGCTCTCGACGATTAGGATTGTCGCTGGGCGTCAATCTATTACCTACCCACTCTAAGTTGTGTAATTTCGACTGTATATATTGTGAATGTGGTTGGAACGCAGATAACCGAGGTAGCGGTCGCTTCAACGAGCGAAAAGATGTAGTCGGGCAGCTAGAGGCAACTCTCGCTGATATGTCGCGGAGCAGAGAGCTACCCGATGTAATAACCTTTGCAGGTAATGGCGAGCCGACGCTACACCCCGAGTTCGAGCTAATTATCAACGATACGTTAGCGTTGCGAGATGAGTATGCTCCAAAAGCAAAAGTATCAGTACTTACAAATGCAACAATGTTGCATCGCGAAGATGTCGTGCGTGCGCTAAAGCGTGTGGATAATAATATTCTCAAGATCGACTCTGCGATAGATTCAACGGCGCGTATAATGAATAATCCATCGTCGCCGACATATAGCGTAGAGAGGGTTGCTGCCCAAATCAAGAGCTTTGAAGGTGGGCAGATTGTTCAAACGATGTTTCTTAGAGGTGAGTATAATGGAGTTGTGATCGACAACACTACACCTCGCGAGGTTGACGCGTGGGTTAATATGATAGAGCGTATATCCCCTCGTATGGTGATGCTGTACTCTATAGATCGTAACACGCCATGTTCAACACTTTGTAAAGTTGATAAAAGTGAGCTAATGGCAATATCGGCAAAAATAGAGGCGCTTGGTATTGAGACCTCCATTGCGTAGATGTTTTTGACAAAAAATCAAAACTTAATCTTCTGTTTAGTTTAAAAGGTGGTTTAATTGGGTTAAACCACCTTTGTTTATCTCTATTTGTGACTTTTTTGGCTCAATTAATGATAGTTAATGTTATAAAATTTGATATCTGTATTTTTTATTGTATTTTTGCGGATGTTTTATTGTTGTTATCTTACGCTTTTTATTACATTAAATCTAAAATATTATGAAAGAGTTTACAAAAACATCAACCACTGAACCTTCGATTGTGAGGTATACCTCAACGCATAATAGTGGTATTGAATACACTTCACTGAGCAGAAATGCGATAGGGTATGTTTTACGCGGTGAAAAACTTATCTACAACGGCGACCGAAGTTTAAGTGTTAAGCAGGGTGATATATTTTTCTTAGGGAAAGGCATTCACTATATAGAAAATATTGTAAATGATAATTTTGTATTTGAGCAGGTGGTGTTTTTCTATACAAGTGAAGAGCTAGAAAAGATAATAACAGCGATAAACATAAGCTATAACCTCTCATTTTCAAATACCCACGTCTGCTCAAAGTGTCAGCGAAGTAATAGTATTGCTCTGCCAGCTTCACGACCTCTCGCCAACCTATTTATAAATCTAAACTCTTATATTAAGGATGGGGAGTTTAGTCACAATCCAGCAGCTGAGGGAATAAAATTAACGGAGTTGATATACTTCATTCTTGCGCGAGAGGAGAACTGTCTAAAGAATAGGGTGTTTAACTCTATTGATACCTCGCGAGGAGTACTTGAGCAGGTGGTGTATAGCCATATTTTTGATGATATATCCGTAAATGAGCTAGCGTCGTTATGTAATCGTTCACTCACCTCATTTAAGAAGGAGTTTAAACGACTCTTTGAGTATCCGCCACACCAATGGTTCCTGCGCCAGAGGTTAAGTTATTCGCGTATGCTACTAGAGACAACTCGTAAATCAATCTCCGAGATAGGCAATGAGTGTACATTTCCTAATACATCTCACTTCATTAAACTCTTCAAGAAATTTTATGGGCACACACCAGCTTCATACCGAAATATACAACACACACTAGATGTAGATCATGCACCGCATGATATTGCTATATAGAATAGTAATGGAGGTAGTGAGTGTAATAACTCAACTACCTCCATTTTAAAAGACCTATGCTTTATTTAATTAACGCTTTATATCAATTCTATGTGTAGCGACACTTTGTTGTGTGACCCTCTGTGGTGAAGGCTGTGCTCCACCAACACATACAGAATATTCACCCTCAATAAGGCGCAGATCACCTGAATCATTGAAAATAGAGAAGTCTGAATTATCTAGTTCAAATTTAACGCGACAGGTCTCACCTGCTTTAAGTGAAACACGACTAAAATCACGAAGCGACTTTAGTGCAACGACGCTACTCTCAAATTCTGGCTTTATGTATAGTTGAACTACTTCATCTCCTGCGACGTCTCCCGCATTGTGGATATCCACCTCAACAGTGTAAATACCGCTCTCTTGGCGCTCTAGTTTCATGTTTGAATATTCAAAACGTGTATAACTCAAACCATATCCAAACTCATAGAGTGGCTCACCCTTGAAGTAACGATACGTACGATTTGTCATTAGGTAGTCCTCAAAGTGGGGTAGGTCGCTATCACTTTTGTAGAATGTGAGTGGCAGACGTCCCGATGGGTTGTAGTCTCCCGACAAAACATCCGCAAGTGCAGTACCTGTAGCCTGTCCTCCATACCATGCTTGGATAATGGCATCGACATTCTCGCTCTCCCACAACATGCCCATCGCACTTCCGCTCATATTAATGAAGATGACTTTTTTGCCCATCTCTTTAAGTCTCTTCATAAACTCTGTTTGTATGCGTGGCAATGCGATTGTTGTGCGGTCGCCACCCTTGAAGCCCTCGACATTACCTGTTGTAGCTCCCTCTTCACCCTCTAATGATGCTGAGATACCTCCTACAAAGATCACAATATCGCAATCTTTAACAGCGTTCGCCTCTACTGCAATAGATGAATCAAGAGCTTTGGTGTAATCGGTAGCTTTAGTATAGACAACTTCAGAGTTAGGATAACGTCTTTTAATACCCGTTAGAGGTGTTATAGCCTCCTCTGGTTTTCCATTATAGTTTGCTAAGAGCACCACCTCATCATTGGCATTAGGACCAACAACACCAATAGATTTTACATTATCACCCAGAGGAAGAATACCATTATTCTTAAGTAAGACCATTGATTGTCGTGCTAACTTCAGCGCATGAGCCTTATGCTCGGGCGAGTTTACCACATCATACTTAATCTGTGCGTATGGCACATCTTTAGGGTCATCAAACATTCCGAGTCTCATTCTGATCTCAAAAAGGCGTATCACCGACTCGTCGAGACTCTTCTCGTCAAGAAGTCCCTCCTTTACGGCATCCTCCAATGAGTTGTACGTCCATAGCTTTTGCCATGCCGCACCACACTCTAAGTCTGTACCACTCTTAATAGATTGTGCAGCTGCTGTTTTTGCATCTGGGCTTGTTTTGTGGGTGCGCCAGAAGTTATTTAATGCACCACAATCCGACGTTACATAACCTGTGAATCCCCACTTCTTACGCAGGATGTCAATCATTAAATTTTCGTTTCCACAGCAAGGCTCTCCATCATATCTATTATAGGCACACATTACAGAACTAACCTGCGCCTCCTCTACTAGCTGTTGAAAAGCAGGTAGGTATGTGTTCCATAGATCGTAGCCACTCACGTTAATATCAAATACGTGTCGGTTGCTCTCAGGTCCACTATGTACGGCGTAGTGTTTTGCGCATGCTGAGACTTTAAGGTATTTAGGGTCATCACCCTCAAGACCTTTCACGATACTCTTTCCTAGCTCTG
This sequence comes from Rikenellaceae bacterium, assembly GCA_047173405.1. Lineage (GTDB taxonomy): Bacteria > Bacteroidota > Bacteroidia > Bacteroidales > Rikenellaceae > Alistipes. Next base: position 2,354 of record JBCQVD010000057.1, on the reverse strand, counting down.
CGGTGAGGTATGGATCCTCTCCGTAGGTCTCATGCCCGCGACCCCAACGTGGATCCCTAAAGATATTGATGTTGGGAGTCCAAAAGGTAAGACCTTTATACTGTACTCCGTAGCGACCTTGTTCTACCTCACGATTGCATATTGCTCGAGCCTCATCTGAGGCTTGACTTCCCATTGTGTAGATCGCCTCTCTGTCGAAGTTGGCAGCCATTGCAATAGATTGAGGATAGACAGTGACCTTAAGACCTGTTCGAGCAACTCCATGGAGGATCTCGTTCCACCAATTGTATTTTTTGATGCCTAGTCGCTCTATGGCAGGGGATCTCTCTAGCGTCTGAGAGATCTTCTCCTGAAGTGTCATTTTCGAGACTAACTCTTGTGCTCGAACCCTAAATGAAGGGTCATTCTTGGGTGTTGTATCTGCCTGAACGTATAGTGTTGAGGCTAAACAAAGTAAACTTAGTATTATTTTGTAGTTTCTCATAGTTGTTAGTTGCCTATTATAAAGAAGTGGGTTAAACCAAATATATGTTATTCTGGCTTAACCCACTATTTCGATTTTAACCTAAGTAAAAATCGAAATGTCGATTTTTGATATTACTTCAACACCTCAGGTTTTGTCAAAGGATTGTAGTAACCTTTACTCTGCTCCAAGAACTCAGCCTTGATCTTCTCGAACAATTCTGGTTGGCTTTTAACAAGGTCGTTTTGCTGTGCAATATCAGTAGATAGATCATAAAGTTGATAGTCAAGAGAGTTACCAAGCTCATTAAGAGTCTCCTTGCTTACAGCAGGTCCTTTGTATGGAGGAATCAAAGCGTAGTTGCCTGTACGGTAAGCCAAGCGACCGCTAGCCTCTACCACATAGTTCTCACGTCCCTTTGTGCTCTTACCCATAAATACATCTAGCATATTTTTAGTGTCAAGACCCTCTGGAATCTTAACATCAATAAGCTCAGATAGAGATGCTAGGATATCCATGTGAGAAATTAGCGCATCTGAAACAACTGGTTGGATCTTACCTTTCCAATATACGAAGAATGGAACACGAGTACCAGCATCAAATAGACTATACTTACCACCACGTAAGTTACCAGCAGGTTTGTGATCACCAACGAGTTCTTGTGCACCATCCTTGTAACCATCGTTAAGTACAGGACCATTATCACTAGAGAAGAAGATAAGGGTATTCTCCAATAGACCCTCAGCCTCAAGCTTCTTGATAAGTTGACCTACACACCAGTCAGCCTCTACGATAGCATCACCACGAGGTCCCATAGTTGTCTTACCTACGAAGTCGCTATGTGGAGTACGTGGAACGTGTGGCTGGTGAAGTCCATAGTACAAGAAGAATGGCTTATCCTTATTCTCGTCGACAAAGTTTGTCACCTTATCAACAAAATAGTATGCCATATCCTCATCAATCCATCTTGCTGCTGTTCCACCCTTCATGAATCCGATACGTGGAATACCATTAACGATAGAGTTGTTGTGTCCATGTGCCCAGTGCATCTTAAGCATCTCTGGATTTGTAAGCGCTGTTGGCTCGCCCTCAAAATTCTTATTGTAGCTAACCTCGATAGGGTCATTCTTATCAAGACCAACAACATCGCCATTCTCTACAAATACTGTAGGTACACGGTCGTTAGTTGCAGCGATAAGGCAAGAGTAGTCGAAACCGATCTCGTTAGCTCCTGGCTTAACGGTCTCATTCCAGTTAGGGTTGCCAGCACCCATACCAAGGTGCCATTTTCCGATTGCCGCAGTTGTGTATCCCGCCTCACGGAACATCTTAGGCATTGTGTACTGATCTACACCTATCAGAAGAGGTGCATCTCCAGGGAGGATCTTAGCGTCCTTGTTTTTCCATGGGTATGAACCAGTAAAAAGAGCATAACGACTTGGTGTTGAGGTTGCAGATGTAGAGTGACCATCTGTAAAACGAACACCGTTATTTGCTAGGTTATCAAGATTTGGGGTTTGTAGAGCAGTGCAACCATAAGCACCAGTCTCTCCATAACCGAGGTCGTCTGCTAGAATAACGATTACATTGGGTCTCTTAGGGGCACTTTTGTCCTCACTCGCACCACAAGCAACCATTGACAAAGCCACAGGAGCACTCACAGCTCCAAGTAAAATGATTTTATTCATAGTTAAGATTAATAATTAGTTTTGTACAAAGATAATAACAATATATTAATTTGAAAATTATTAAGCCTAAAATATTTATATATTATTCAGAAACTGTTTAAGTTTTCCACTCATAATTGTTTAAGCATCAGTGTAATAAATGCGAGATAAATCATACTTTCAGAAGCGCAACAAGTACGCTCATAATCCTTGGCCAACCGACG
>JBCQVD010000056.1:0-13599 GCA_047173405.1 Rikenellaceae bacterium | reverse complement strand
GCGCGAGTTGTAACCGAGGTCATGCTCAAGCTGTTGAGCTGCGCTGTAACCTGTATTCGTCCATCTGCCAACGTTGTGACACTTGACAGATTTGATGTTGGCTCAATAGAGTCGTCAACATCTTTCACGCAGCTCCACATCGTTGAAGCGGCAAGTAATAGTAATATATATCTAAAATTCTTCATAATCAACTAAAGCGCTTTTTTAAGTGAGACATCAAATTTATATATGACCTTACCACCTCCGTTGGATAGCAGCTCCGCTCCTAGACTTCCCTCGAAGTAGCCATAGTTGTCGCCTGGTTTATATAAGTGGTCATCTTCAATAATTAAACTTAGGATATAGACAGCATCGCTCGCAGACTTATTTACTCCGTAATAGTCGGTCTCAACGGCTGAATTGATGTATAACTCCTCAAGGTCGCGTGTTGACTTTTTTACCTTGTAGGTGAAGTCCATAGCGTCATCGTATCCTTCCTCATCAGTTGGTTTGATCTTGAAGGTCATCCAGCCATCGTCCTCGAACCCAGATAGATCGGCAACGCCATCTGTCTGGCTGATTTCTATTTGATTCTCTAACCCAGTAGAGCTTGTGCTTAGGTATAGCACGTTGTTGCTGTCATATACATAGTAATAATCAGTGCTTACGCCATCATTCTCGATAACCACCAAAGGCTCATAGCGGTTGCCAGTAGAGGAGTAGAATGTAAATCCTGCTGCCTCAGTACTGCTGCCATCAAGCTCAATATTACGCTTATGGCGACGTAGGTCGTAGGTGTAGTTGGTGTAGATATAGACTTCAGCGGTTTCATCGTTGCTTGATAGCTCAATATCGCTATCGCTCGAATAGATATATATATTGGGGAGAACTGTTGCTTCAACATCAACCTCTGTCCAGCCGTAGATAGACGACATTAGTGTCATCGGGATGATGTATGAATTTATATTTTCAAGATCGAATGTGAACTCCAATACATTGTGATAACCCTGCACCCAGCCATCTGTTCCATCAGCCGATGGGATTACGATAGCGTCTGTTGAGTAGATCATCTCGCCACTTGGTACGTCGGTGTTGTATTGGAAGGAGTATGTGACCTCTCCTACGATATTAGCGGGTACATTTGTTGGAAAGCCTTCACCCGAAGTGAAAGATCCATCAAAATTCTCATACTCATAATAGACTTCAGGCTCCCCAGTAGTACCATTCTTAACCACATCATCCTCCGTGTAGTATAACCTACGAACACGTACCGTTACTGTTGGTGCGACGTCTCGATTATCGCCCAACTGTTGCGGAAGCATATATATCGCCTCGCCTGTCTCCATTACCGATTTGAGTGCATCTGTCAATAATGCGCTTGCATTGAGAATTTCGTCTCCAGTCACTTCGTCGGTGGTAAAAATCGGCATGACGGTGTTATCTTGTGCCGCTGTCACCTCGATTGTGTTCTCCACGTCGAGTGTCCAACGGATAGTCCTTGTACCATCACCGTTGAGGTCGATGTCGAGCGTTGCTCCGTTGTAAAGCCCCGAGAAAGATATGCCATTGATAAAATATTTACTATCTCCATAGACCGTAACGCCACCTTGGTCTTCGTACATATAATAGTACGTATTGTCGTCATTTAGGGTGCCATAGATTTTAGCTTTCAACGTGAGCTTAGTCAGAGCGTGCTGCAAGTCAAATTGCACCTTTTCGCCACCTGCAGCAGTATTGTTTAGGTCGTAGTGAGCATCAATGACCAAGTCATGATTATCGGCCGCGAGCTCCGACATAGAGTATGCGAACTCGGGTTTGCCCGTAGTCTCGTTGAATGTTGTCGTCAGCTCCGACTCTGGGTATAGTGCGAAGAATGTTATCGCCTCTGCGTTATCAGCACGCCAGTAACGCAAGCCGCCCGTTGTTGCGGTGTAGTCCCACGTCACACCCTCGTCCGAGGTGGTTAGCGTTAGAGGTGTTGTTGTGTCGTTGGTGAAGAATGGCGCGAGAGAGGTTGCGCTTTCCCAGTCGGTGCCAACTTCGCCATAGGCATCGAACGAGTAGAGCGTAAGCTCCGTCACATCTTTGATATCTTCGACCGAAGCACCCCTAGTCGCCCAACTTACAGTTGTACTCAGAGAGATTGCGCCAGTGGTGTTGCCACCGCCACCGACCGTTGTTTCATCTTTGCTACAACTGCCCACTATTGCTGCGAACAGTAGGATAGGTATAATTTTTATTCGACTCATAATATAACTTTTTACATCTTAAATTTGTGACCATAGGGGCGATCAAACCCCTATGGCCTGTGTGTTTAATCTTTTGGTAAGATTAATCAACGTCTTGGTTATCGCTACCAAGTGGAAGACCATCCTCATAAGTAGTCCAAGATAGAGTCTCGGCAGAGAATACAATTGCATCACCAAAGATAGGACCGTCAGTAGTTATACTCTTCTCATCAATTGTAAGAGTGATTGCATAGTTGTAGTTCTGCTCAAAGCCATTTGCCAAATCGTCCTCTGTGATTGTGTATGTTCCAAGAGCTACACTTTGAGCAATTACTTTTTCTGATGGGTCTGTGATAGTGACACCAGTAACAGAGATTGTACAATCCTCAGCACTCTGTGGCATGAAGATGAAGTAGTTATCAGCATAATCTTTTGTGTAAGATGTCAAAGCCGTTGGAAGTCCCGCTGGATAAGTAACCGACTGAGCCATAACATTATAAGTTGCAGTTGTGCCGAATACGCTCAACTCAACAGTTGCAGCATCTTGAGCTGCAACAGCTGGGACATAACCATCGACTCCTTCAGTTCCAATTGCATCAGCAGCCTCAACTTTCGCATCCATTGTTAGCTTATAACCAGCATCCACAAGATCTTTAGCCAATACAACCTCAACGGTAGCCTTAGACAATTGGTGAGCAAATTTTAATGCTACAGTGTTCGCCGTTTGAGCTAAAATAGGAGCAGCAATAGTGAAGTCCTCGTCAGCAGTCGTAGGTACTGTATACTCGATAGAGATAGACTCTGCAGCAACTGCTGATACAGTAGCAGCTGTATATGGAGCATAAGCGTAGAAGTTCAATGATGTTTCATCTGCTGGCCAGTAGTAAGTGTTTTGCAATGCGGTTCCATCTGCGATAGAGTAATCACCGTTGATGTACCAAGCACCTGTAACACCAGTTTGAGTAGCGTACACCCGATACAGTTGATCATCATCATTTGCAGACTTTGCAAGGTTGTTAAGAGTTGCGAAGTCAATAGCATTTGAGGCTGATGTGGCAACGTCTGGAGCCTCGTTCTTTGAGCAACTTGCAGCTACTGCAAGGATTGCTACTGAAAATAAAAGCTTTTTCATTGTTTGTAAAAATTAGTTATTAAAAATTATTGTTAAAAAATTGTTGTTAAAAAATTGTTGTTTGTCTAATATTATTATTTGATTATTGTGTTAGTGGTACATTTACCACATTCCAATCCAAGACTTCAGTGCCGAAAGCCGAATCGCCATCCGAACCATCAGGCTCAACAGCAGGTATCATCTCGTCGAAGTCGACATCAATGGTCATCACGATAGAGCCATCGCTAAGGGTTGTGTGGACAATTTGTTCTGTGACATCCATATCGTAGTTAACTTCGGTTAGGTCTGTATCCTTCAACATAAATAGAATGTCCAGAGTGACAGGGGTTGATTCATCGTGCCCCGAAGTGGATGTTCGGTCGCTCAATGTTCCGAAAGTTGAGACGCTACCCGAGACTGTTCCGTTGTATAGCGATCCCGTGTCATATTCTAGTTCGCTCATCACAAATTGTACGGTCGAGGTCGAACTACTATTTTCATCGCCATAAACGTAGTATCCATCCGACAAATTCACTAAATCGACTAACGCCCCTGGTGACGTGGTGATGCGCGCGTAATATATATTGTCGAAGTGAGCCGAGATATTGATCGTTGTATTCTTTTTCACCGCTATAACATCCGTAAGCGACTCTACGGTAGCTTTGGTAGTGGCAGATAGAGATTTAGTGTCACTATCATCACTGCTGCTGGCTGCCTCCAAAATCATCGCCTGTGTCACCTCGATACCCTCGACTACGGCTACCGCCAAATCGTTAGGTTGCTCGGTGTAGCTTCGAGTGGTGGCGCGAGATCGTAATGGGACAGCTTCAATAATATCAAACCTCAAGGTCGAAAGATTCTCATGATCCTCACACGACAACTTATTAGCTGGCTGATCCTCACGCAACTCGTTGAATACAACCGCTGTGTAGTTACCTTCGGGTAACGAGACGTAGGATTGGATGTCGTTGTCGTTGTGCTCATAATAGTGCTCATATTGTAGTGACCCATCCTCTGCATCGTAGAACAACACAGTCACGTTCTTTAGCGTGATGCCACTTGTCTCCCAGTCGATATCAATGGGGATAGAGAGCTTACTAACACATATACAACTATCGTATATTGGTTTGCGTTCGCACGAAGCCAATGCAGCTACTACACATAGCAATAGAGAGATGTTTTTTATAATTGTCTTCATATCTATTTCTCCTTATTTACTTTGCGATTAAACATCCAAACTAATGATACTTTGGCACGAGTAGGACCTATCCAAGTGTAGTTGCCACTCTCTTGGCGGATCGTGTGCCACGAATTATCAATACCCCAGTGCTCTGTATATTTATCGTAGTCGGTTTGGAGGTAACCCACAGCCACAGAGTACTCCATACGAAGATTGCCATTGGATATCTTATCCTCGAAGATCGTGTGCGCGTAACCACCACTCAAACCTGCGGCGATAAAAAACTCGCCCTGATAACCCTCTTTGTTGCGCTCCAAGTCGTAGAGTCCTCCACCAGCGTACAAGCCTAAGTGCCAGCCTGTCATCACGGGGCGTTTAGTTCTATCTCCGAACCAATATTTACCCTCGATGTTACCATTTAAGAGCTGAAAACAGTTTCGCTTGCTCGACTCCTTGTCACTGCTCGACCACCACGGGAAAACCCACTCGCCAGCGATACTCCATCTATTACTGATAGGAACTTCAAGCTCTACATTCAATGCGGTTACTGCATCATACAGTAAGTTTGTTTTCAAAGCGAACAGAGGTTTGATTTCTGGCTCTGGCTCTGGCTCTGTTGTTGGTTCTGGCTCTGGTTCTGGAATAGGCTCCGGTTCTGGCTCTGGTTCTAAGCCTTTAATGTATTCTATGTCATAGTAAAAAATAGCTGACGCTCCATAACGAAGATAACACAACATATTATGTATTATATAATGCCAAGAACTACCGCTATCAAGATTTTTCAAGCGATACTCTTTGGTGTCAAGATTTACATCGCTATCAATAATTGCCAGAACATCCTCTTTGTTCGGTATTTGTGTGCTCTCAACAACCATTTTCCGTAAACTATCCCAGTCCTCTCCTGAATAACCTATCATTATCTTTGTTTTACTCTCTGGATATTTTGATATCAAGTAGTTGTATAGAGATTCAGCACGCCTCTTAGAGAGTTTCTCATTGTAAATGCGAGGTCCCTCGGGTGATGAAACCGCGTTTAACGAAAGTGAATCAAGGTGAGCCAACGCTGTTGAGTCGCATAACTGTAGATCAATAAATTTTAACGCCTCGGCATTAGTTAGATAAGTAGAATCTATTTCATCTTTATCAAAACGATAGTAGATAGATACTCTATCTTGAAAATTAGTACGAAGTATCGTATCAATAGAGTGAGGCGAAGCGGTTACAGAAACCGTGCTATCTCTACGTATAACAGTCTTTAGACCGACGCTGCCCGTAGTCTGACCATAAGAGGTCTGTAAACACAGAAACAACGTTAATAGTGTTATTATTCTTCTCATATATTATATATTTTTCAATTGCTCATATTGTTTACAAGTCACAAATAGCACCTATACCCCTAACTCATTGACCCTCATCTATGCCATTCTGGGTTGTATTGGGCGGGTGTAGCTTTGCTACATTACGGCTCTCTATAATTTATTTTATATATCGCTCAACTGTCTATATTGCTCATATATCGTCGTAGTGGATAGAATCTTCTTGCGATAATCTATCACCCGTTGTAACTCTTTGTGTATACTGCACTCTTGGCAGTTTACTGGCTGACACTTCAATATATCGGAACAGTTCTCGACTGGTGCATCGCCCTCTAAGGCTTTGACTATGTCATATAGTGTTATCTCCTTGGGGTCTTTGGCAAACATAAAACCTCGCTCGTCGTATGTTCCTCCCACTCGACTACTTAGAATACCCGCTTTCACCAGCGTTGAAAATGAAGGATTTACTAATCTTGGCTTAAAGCCATAGACCTCCGCAATCTCAGGTATCTTTATAGGTACACCACTATAATAGTTCGGAACCATATGTCGACAAGCGATAATACTTAATCTTGTAGTGAATAGTAATACTTCCATATCAATCTCTCAATCACACTTTGTCTCTGCCATTATGAATGGTATTAGTGAAGTAAAAATAATCAACAATCTCCCTCTCTCTTTAGGAGACTATTAAACCGCCACAAATGTATGAAAATTATAGTAATCAGCAAAATTTCACATTCTTTTTTTTAAAAATATAATTGTAAAAGTCCACATTGTTTTTCAATAGTGGACTTTTTGTATTTGTAACAAATTGGTTAATAGTGAATTAAATTTTACCAAATCTCCTAAAGAGAGACTTGTAAATTTGCAAACCATTCTACACAAGTAACTTTAAAATCATACGATTCGCCTTATCCACAACAGCTGTATCAAGCGATGCAAGATATATTTGAGTCGTAGCCTCGCTATCGTGACCCATCCCCTCAGAGATTACTGATAGTGGTATATTCTTGCTCTTGGCTACTGAAGCCCACGAGTGACGGGCAACATACATAGTTAGTGGCATTTGCAACGACAACAGTGTCGAAAATCTCTTTAGCTGGTAATTTATCTTTATCAATTCATTTTGGTAGTGAGTTCGCTCATTAACTCCACTCTTGGTGATAATTGGTAATAGGTATTCTGTTTCGTTGGGCGGATACCGAGATAGAATCTCCTGCATACACTTCTCCCACTTGATATATAGCTGCTGACCTGTTTTGCGTCTGCGATAGGTGATTACGCCATTTTGCAGATCCTTTTTGCGCAGGAATGCCATATCAATAAACGACATCCCTCGTGTGTAGAAGCTGAACATAAACATATCTCGTGCGAATGAGCTTCTGGGGTTGAGTGACAAATCTAGCTCCTTGATCTGCTTAATGCTCTTTAGTGGTAAGGCTCGCTTCACGGTCTTATCAACACCTGTGTAGACCTTGCGAAAAGGATGCTTCTGTTCGATTAACTCTTGATCTACGGCTCTATTGTAGATCGCTCTTAGAATCCTCATATAGAACGATACTGTATTCATAGTTACACCCTCGTACTTGAGATGTGCCTCGTAGCTCATCATAAGGTCGGAAGTGATGTCGGTGAGCAACAAATCTACACCCTCACGAAATCGCATAAAACTATTGAGCGTTGATGTATAGGTCTCAACACACCTCTCCTTACGTAGTTCTCGTAGGCGTGTTATCACCCCCAATGTGAAAGTGAAGAGTGTCTGCCCTTGAAGCTCCCGTTCAAACGCACGTACAACATCATCGGCAGAGAAATTAGCCCCTTGTTTGTTTAATGCTGAGACAATATGATTGAGTCTATTTATATCGAGCTTGATGCGCTCTTTGATATTTGTTAAGAGTTTATCTCGCTCTGTTTGAAGTTGCGATATAGCAACTCCATCATATTCATCATCCCACTCAGAACTATATATTCTATACTCTGTCGCAATCTGACGAATTACTCTATTGCGGATAATCCGATAATAGATTACTCCCTCTTTACCCGCCACTTTGGAGGGTCTGAATTTTACTTTAATGCTTGCCATATTTACAGTTTTAATTTCGCACAAAATTAGTGGCAGTTATCTTTTGAGGGATAACCGCCACTTAATTTGATTATAGTTTTACACCCTTTGATTGCGGTGGGGGTGCTACTCGAGCGAATATAACTCGCGTATCGTTATCTGTACTTTGAGATGTAGCTTGGCTCTGCGATGGTGATGCTTCCTGCTGTTGTTGAGCTGTATACACCACCCCTTGCTCCTCGTTTTATTGCTGTACACCATCTTTCGGTGGAGCGAGTGAGAGTTGAATTTTACGCTCCAGCGATGCAACCTCTACTTTGAGTTTCTTTAGTTCATCCTCTTTTTTCCGTAACCCCTCCGTCACCTACATCTTGTGCTAGGTTATTCAAATTTATACCTTTGCATCAAAAAGATTATGGTAAAGCAAAGTGGTGCCGAAGAGTATTTTGTCGCTCATTGGGGGAGTGCAAAGGAGTCGAGCGAGAGCTGAAAATGCACGTATGGCATCATTTTATTTGAAATATGTTGCGATTTTTGAGAGAAATTGTGTATTTTTGTGTAGTGGCATGGGGTTGAGCTTTTGATTGTTTTACGACTACTAATATACTTATTTTCCATGAGATACGGAAATTGCCATACCACTTTTTCTATTTTACATCTGCATGAATAATTACTTGTGAAACTTGAGTAATAAATTATATATATTGGGGGCTTGTTTTTATTCGTATTGGGTTTAAATGCTTTTGCATTTAATAAATTTTGGAATTTAAGTTATTATGTAAATTTATTTACGATAATAACTTGAAATTCAAAATATTAGAACGAAGTATCTAATCCCAATACGACAATAAAATTATAGCTCCGCGGGGAGCACCCCGCCCGCCGGAGGCAGTCTTCAGATTTAATCATATAACACTAAGAAAAATGCAAAACTTTCAATTTCAAAACCCGACCAAACTGATTTTTGGAAAGGGTTCAATCGCTAAACTCGCCAAGGAGCTACCTGCTTCGAAGAAGATCATGGTCACCTTTGGAGGCGGAAGTATCAAAAGCAATGGCGTCTACGACCAAGTTATCGCAGCACTTAAAGGATTTGACTATGTCGAGTTCTGGGGCATCGAGCCTAACCCTCGCGTGGAGACTCTTCGCAAAGCCGTTGAGCTTGGCAAGGAGCAGGGCGTCGAGTTTTTGCTTGCCGTAGGAGGTGGCTCGGTTGTCGATGGCACAAAGGTTATCGCTGCGGCTATACCCTCAAACGATGACGCGTGGGATATGGTAATCGGTAAGGTTCCTTACGGCAATCCTCTGCCTTGCGCCTCGGTAATAACACTTCCTGCCACAGGCTCGGAGATGAACCCAACATCGGTAATCTCGAACAATGCAACAGATGAGAAGTTCGCTATCGTAACTAAGCACCCTATATTCTCGATTCTTGACCCTGAGACTACATTCTCACTACCACCATACCAGATCGCTTGCGGCATTACCGACACCTATATCCACACTATGGAGCAGTACCTCACAAAGTGTGACATGTCGCCACTCATGGATCGTTGGGCTGAGGGTATCATGTTGACCCTTATCGAGATTGCACCCAAGATCAAAGCCAACCAACACGACTACGATCAGATGGCAAACTACATGCTCACAGCCACAATGGCGCTTAATGGATTTATCTCTATGGGCGTAGAGCAGGACTGGGCAACACACATGATTGGTCACGAAATCACAGCACTCACAGCACTCACCCACGGACATACTCTCTCGATCATTATGCCTGGCGTGATGCACGTTATGCGCGAGCAGAAGGGAGCTAAGATTCTTCAATACGCCTCACGCGTGTGGGATATCAACGAGGGTACAGAGCAGGAGCGTATCGACGCTGCAATCAAAGCAACCGAAGATTTCTTCCGCTCACTAGGTCTTAAGACGCGCCTGAGCGAGAATAATATCGGCGATGATGTAATCGAGACTATCGTGAAGCGTATCGACGAGCGCAAATCGGCTTTCGGCGAGGAGGCTAATATCACAGCTTCAGTAGTTCGCGAGATATTGCTTCGCAGCAAGTAAAGACTGAGGACTGCGTTTAGCGATTAGTGTTTAGTGTTAAAGAACTAAACACTAATCACTAATCGCTAAACACTAAACGCTAAACACTAAACATTCAACACTAACTCTCTAACCAGTTAAACGAAGAGTAGTCGAAGAGTCCCTTCTCGCCAATTTTGATATCTGGAATAACAACCAGCGACAAGAACGAAAGGGTCATAAATGGCGCATGCAGGGGTGAACCTAGAGCCTTGATGATAGAGGTCAAGTGCTCATATTTCGCAGCGACCTCTTCGCCCTTACAGTCGCTCATGATCCCCGCTATTGGCAGTGGTAGCGACTCTACGACACCATCATACGCAACAGAGAGCGCTCCATGCTGAGCGATAACGCCATTTATCGCCTCTGTAAGCTCTGCGTCCGACATACCCACAGCGACTATATTATGTGAATCGTGCGCTATGGTAGAAGCAAAAGCTCCTCTCTTAAGACCGAAGCCACGACAGTACGCCACCTGAGGACGCCCATTGGTGTATCTATTAATATAGACTAACTTAGCTAAATCACTCTCGCTATCACTCTCTAAATTAGAGACTGCAACAGATGGCGTGTAGTCACCTCGTCGCGTCACTATCTCGTCCTCGATAAGCTCTACAATAGGTATTGTTGAACTTACTACGTTAGCGATATCTTCAATAGATATAGGCTCATGGTTAAAGAAGTTAAGAGATATAAATGGTTGGTTGACGCTCTTTACAGGCTCGCTTGCGTCATAGCATAGTTCGCCATCAATATAGAGTCTTTGGGTATTAAAATCGGTGAGATTGTCAACAACAATAAAATCAGCTTTGTCCCCTTCGCGCAGTAAACCGACATCGAGTTTATAGTGCTCAACAGCGCCCTTGGAGGCTATTGCCAAGACATCAAAGAGGTTATATCCATCCGCCACGGCACGCCTTACAATATTATCGATATGACCTCGTCTAAAGACATCGTCGAGGTGAACATCGTCGCAGCAGAACATCACATCGCGTGGGTTCGAGGCTATAAGACCACTCAAATTCGCATAGTTCGCCGCAGCACTACCCTCGCGAATAAGGATCTTTATGCCATGGCTAATCTTCTCCAGCGCCTCCTCCATCACGGTACACTCATGGTCGGTAGAGATCCCCTTGCCTGCATACTTCTTTAGATCATCCCCACCTAGTAGTGGAGCGTGACCATCAATAGGTAGCCCCGCTTCGCGCGCAGCATTAATCTTGGCATCAACCGACTCATCATCGTATAGCACACCTGGCACATTCATAACCTCCGAGAGGGCTACAAAGCGACCACTCTTAGCCATGCGCTCCACATCCGAAGGCGAGATCTCGGAACCCACAACATCAAAAGGTGTCGATGGCACCGACGAGGGGATAGAGAAGTGTATCTTTATAGGGCTTTTTTCGGCATTGCGCAGCATAAAAGCGACACCCTCACAACCCAACACATTACCTATTTCGTGAGGGTCGGAGACAGTAGCGACTGTACCGTAGCGCCTTACAACGTCACCAAATACGACAGGTGTCACCATCGAACTCTCGATGTGGACATGGGCATCGACAAAGCCAGGGATGATATACCCCGCTAACACATCATCGCCACCATCCTGCTCACACCTCTCTATTTTCGTAATCGTTCCATTTTCAACGATCAAACGACCTAGATATATCTCACGCGTGTGGATATCAACTATATTTCCCTTTATTATAGCCATGCTTTTATCTACTTTGTAATCTCTCTATATATTAAAGACTTAATTCTGAAGGTGCTTTGGGCATCATGAAGTTGGTCGAGACTCTTGCGATACAACACTTGGGCCTCTAGTAGCTCCGACATAGATAGGGTTCCTGCGCTATAGGCGCTACGTACAACACGCAGATTCTCACGCGCAGATTCCACAGAGCGCTTCGCCACAATAATGAGCGAATGAGCCTCTTCGCACTCGCTCCACACTTGTCGTGTCTCGAGTGTCATAAGTTCGCTTTTCTGCTCACGCTCTAAGAGAGCCTGCTGCTCACGCAGACGCGACCGCTTTATTGCGTAGCTGCCACCCCACCACTGCGATATAGGCACCGAGAGCGTAGCGTAGAGCAGACCTGTATTATGGCTCGAGCCGAGAATATCGTTATACATATACCCCGCACCAATACCTAATTTGGGGAGTTGCTTAGAGAGGGTGATGCGTTGCTCGATCTTCGCAGCTTCGACACCTGCACTAAGCAGTTTAAACTCATCGCGCGCTAGTACCGACGAGTACGCGTCACTCGACACGGGCATTGCGGGCACCTGCTCACCACTTGGGGTGTAAGAGATCTTAAACCCATCCATCGTCTCGCCCACTAATTGCGCTAGCTGCATTGTACAAACTCTTATCGCACTCTCCAGTGTGAGTCTATCGCCCTTCAATCGCTGCTGCTCTAACTCCACCCTTAAAAGATCCACGTTGAGCAGCACCCCCGCATCTATCGCTGCGGTAACATCGTGCTTCAATGTCGCTATAAGCTCCTCGGCGGAGGTTAGCACCTCGAGTTTTTCGCGTAGGTTCACAACACGTTCAAATGCGGCGTTCACCTCTAAGAGGATCTCTCTACGTGCGACGCTCTGCTTTAGCTCTGCAACCTCTATACCAACACCTGCCAGATCGTTGGTGTGACGCACCTCACCCCCCGCATAGAGAGGCAACAACACATTTGCAAATGCAACAGTGCTATGGTCCATAAGCGAGATATTGAGTGCCGAGGGGAGCAACCCCACCAAAGCGTCGGGTGTAAACGCCCCTAGGTCGATATCACCACCCACCAGATCGTTGTCTGTGGTAAAGCTCGCCGCCTCAAAAGAGACCTTCGGGAAGTAGTGCGTGTATGCCTCCTTCTTACTCAAACCCGCTATCTCGACCTCTCGTTGTGCAGTGCGAACGCGATAGCTACTCTTTAGAGCCATAGTCTCACACTCTTCAAGGGTATAAGCTCTTGGCTGCCCCAATGAAACACTCAGGCTGAGAAGCGTTAAAATTACGATATGGACTACTCTACAACTCTTCATTGGTATCTTTTTGAGGTGAAACACTATCATACATCTTCCAGTAGAGCACAGGAAGTATCATAACAACAAGCAGCATCGAGGCTATCGTTCCCGAAAATATCACAACACCCATAGGCACCCATAACTTAGCGCTACCAAAGATCATCGGCATAATACCTATTGCCGTTGTTGCCGAGGTTAAGAAGATCGGAACCATACGCCTCTTACCTGCGTCAAAGGCTGCATCACGAGCGCTCAGCCCACCCTTAAGACGAAGCGACTCAGCGTGGTCGAAGATCATTATTACGTTGCGTATAATAATACCCATAAGGCTTATTAGACCAAGTATTGAGGTCATTCCGAAATCTATACTTCCAATATATAGTCCACCAATAGCCCCAGGAAGTGCAAAGAGTAGTGCAAAGAGAGCCACCAGAGCTATTTTAATGCGCATATAGTTGAACAACAGAAATATAAATATCAAGAAAACACCCGACAATATAACCTTTATAATCATCGGCACCACCTCCTCATCTCTCTCGTAGGTACCGCCATAGCTATACGTCACCCCCGAAGGGAGGTTCGGTTCTACGCGGCTCTCCATC
>JBCQVD010000055.1:0-13847 GCA_047173405.1 Rikenellaceae bacterium | reverse complement strand
TTGGAATGAGAATGATTAAGTCGCATTATGCTATCACTACAAGCATCTCGATCCTCACCAAAACAACCAACAATTTGCAAATTCAAAAAAGATCACTACCTTTGTATTAGTTATTTGAAAGATTAGTAAATCATAGCAAAACAAAGCAGTAGAGTAGTTTCTAAATCATTACCTATTCACTAATTAGCTATTTGCAAGTTGTTTGTTTTCAGGAAGTTGCTCATAAGAGATAGATCTGTGAAGGCACAGAAGGAAAAAACATCACGCACCAAGTTGAGTCGCTCCACTCCGAAATCTTTGCTCATTAGGGTGGTCAGCTCCTCTTGTGTCAAGAACTCAGTGTTGGTCTCAGTGTCTTGAACTGCATACCGATGAATGGATCTCGCTTCATCCACTCGTTTGCGATGGCAATCTTTATGACCTTTTTGAGATTCTTCAAGTGTTTGAGAGCAGAGTTGTGCTTGCAGTTACGCACAGTCTTTAAGTAAAACTCAAAGTTCTGCACGAATGTGAAATCAACTTCCTTCAAATAGAGATCGTCATGGCTGTATTGGTGCTGAATATACTCTTTTAGGCATTTGATAGATGTGCCGAACTTCTCGACAGTCGATTTTGAGTAGTCGATACCGATTAGAGCCGCACACTTGTCGTTATGCTCTTGGTAGACTTCGAGGATTGTTTTAGTTTTATCCTCACAGCCCACGCCATTATATCGGTCACGCACGGTGCGAGCATTGATAACTGCACCCTCTGCCTCCATCTCACGCTGGATTTGCAGTATGCGAGCCTTGATGGTGTCGAGGTAGTGGTTTAGTTCTTTTGCCGTAGCATTCGTGCCACGACTGCGCTCCTTAGCTTGATTCCACTGCTCTGGCGGAACACTGCGCTTAATCATTATCTCGATGATGCCACCATTCACGGTTAAGCGCATACAGATCGCAGCCTCTCCATTTTTGAGAAGTTTCGAGCGACGAATTAGAAATAACACTTTAAATGTGTTGCGTTTTGTGTTTGTCATAGTACTTAGTTTTTTTGGACTACAAATTAACGTAATTTTCAACAAAACTAAGGTGTGCAAAATCCTGAGATTCAGCGAAATAGAAACCTAATCGTGGGACTTTTCAGTGGGCAAATTTTGCTCCCACGAATAAGCCCGTGATTGATGCTCCAAAACGTGGGATTTTGCCGATATGACAAAATTAAAAAAGCCTCGAAAATCATTGATTTTCAAGGCTTTGCGGTGAATTGCTTCACTCTTTAGCGGTGCGTAGGGGACTCGAACCCCTGACCCCGTGCGTGACAGGCACGTATTCTAACCAACTGAACTAACGCACCGTTAGTGTTGTATTGCGAGTGCAAATATAGAGTAAATAAATATAATACGCAAATATTTTACTCGCTAATTATACTCTTTTTTAAGAGTGTGAACTGCACACTGCCGTAACTCCTTGATTGCCAAAAGTGAGGATGATCAATAAAATTTTGACTCTTGGAGTGTTCAAAAATTAAAAAACCATCTTCCTGCAACAAATCACCATTAAAAACTAGATCTATGATATTTGAGCTATCTTCTAGGTCGTAGGGCGCATCTGAAAAGATGATGTCAAAACGCTTCGAACAGCTCTTAAGGTAGAGAAAAGCATTTGCCTTAACTGCAAAAAGATTTGATATACCTAGCTCTTGAGCTGTGCGCTTAATAAAATTGTAATGTACAGCATTAATCTCGACGCTCGTCACACTCTCAACCCCTCGCGAAGCGAACTCATAGCTTATTGACCCTGTACCTGCAAAGAGGTCGAGGATGTGCATCCCCTCAAAATCAACTAAATTACCTAATACATTGAATAGGTTTTCTTTTGCAAAATCCGTTGTGGGACGTGCTCGCAAGTTCTTGGGTGGACTTATTACACGTCCTTTATATAATCCGCTTATTATTCGCATCTCTGGACATTCTTAAAATACAAATTTATCAAAGAGTACTCTTTATCACTGCAACCATAAAGAATAAAGGTATACGCCGAGAGCTTCAGGCTTTCACTTACGCGCAACAGGCGGTAAAGTAGCTCCTCCTCGCCTTCGACCTCATATATATCGGCAAAGCGAAGTTGTGAAGAGTCGAATGCTCGCAGAGCCAACACCTCTTCGATACGTTCAACTATAACAAACCGCTCCTCGACGCGATTGTCAGCTCTTTCGAGAAGAAGAGGGGTCATATACTCGAAATTATCATTATAATGATCGTTCAGAGTCTCGTCCAACGACAGAGGTACAACAACTAAAGCTGAGATTACATCACCCCAAATGGTCACAACTTTATCGCGTTGTGCGTCAACATAGATCCCCACCTCGCTTAATTGAGGCGTGAAATCACGCTGCGAAGTACGCAACATCTCACTTGGGATAAGCATTGCTCGAGTGGTGAGAAGCATCGCCTCGACACTCTCGCCCTCCGCACGGGATGGCAGTGTCATGGAAAAAGAGTGCCCACCCGAATCAAATCGGATGGACACTTTTTTAGTTGATATAGAGTGATTACTCCCAGTTACCTGCCTCATTGTTACCACCCTCCATAGATCCAAATTTGATTCCTGGATACTTATTGAAGTTATTTACGTCATTATCAATAAGGTTAATAATCTCTTGGCGATATTGAACTGTATCGAGGTACATTATATATGGTACACGACACTCAACAATAGGGATTACGACTTTACTCTCTGTGGTGATCTTTCCTGCAGAGAGGATATACTCAACTTTATCCTCTGTGAATGGCACATAACGCAAAGCCTTAACTTGGTCAGGGGTAAGTCTTGCTGGTGCAAAAACAGTATCAATTACTGCAACAGTAAATTTCTCAACATTCTGGCGCTTCTCCTTTTTAAGTAGAGCCATACCTAAAGAGTCATCCTCATCGTAGATCTTACGCTCCATCTCAAGTGAATCGTAAAGAACGAAATTGATTAGCGAATCAAAGTTGCCTGTAAATTGTTGATACTTTGATTTAAATGCACGCTCACAAAGACGAATAGACTTAATGCGCTCAATAACGGCAGCATCTTTTTGCGCCTTTTCCTCCTCGAATCTAATAGGAGTCGAAATCTGTACATAGATCGTATAGATTAAACCTACGATTACGACAGCTAGAAGTAACTGAAAAATTTTTCTCATTTTGATTATTTGTTATTAAGTTTGTACTAACTTTGTAGCATACTAAAACAGACACGTTAACCTTACAGCACATGATTAGTAGTAGTATTGCGTCCCAAATTTACACTAAAATTTGTTTCAAAACAACAGATAATCAAAAAATAATTATCAAAATGTTATCTTCATTCATTTCGAGTGAAGACAAAGAGTCCATTTTTATACTAAATGGCTACGCTGGAACGGGCAAAACAACGATCATCTCGGCGCTAGTAAAAACCCTTGACGAGTTGGGTCAAAAGTGTGTCATGCTTGCCCCTACTGGTCGAGCAGCCAATGTGTTAGCTCGATATTCAGGGAAGTCGGCACAAACGATTCACAAACGAATTTATCAAGAAAAAAACAACGCCAACTACCAATCTCGATTTGTTTTGAACTACAAACGAGAAAAAGATACAATTTTTATTGTTGATGAGGCTTCAATGCTCAATAATACTACAAATACTGGGGCAATCTTTGGTAGTGGCTCACTTCTCGATGATCTAATCCAATACGTTAGAGAGGGCGTTAGGTGTCGACTTATTATCGTTGGAGACAGTGCCCAGCTGCCCCCTGTTGGGTGCGATTTCAGCCCTGCTCTTGACGAGGTGACAATGAGTCAATATGGAAAAGTCGTATACGCCACAATGGACGAGGTCATAAGACAGCAGAGCGACTCGGGCATACTCTTCAACGCTACTCTTGTGAGGTGCATGATCGAAAATGGGATATACGAAATCCCGCTCTTTGACCTAAGCTACCCAGATGTAGAGTCGCTGGAGGGCGGTGAGTTTACCGAGAAGCTCCAAGAGGCGTATGATAAGTGGGGGCGCGACGAGACTATTGTCATTACTCGCTCGAACAAACGAGCTAATAGGTACAACGAAGGTATCAGGCGCTTCACGCTGTGCGCTGAAGAGGCTATCGAGAGTGGCGATATGTTGATGGTCGTGCGCAACAACTATCACTACACCGAACGTCTCGAGAACTCACCGATGAGCTTTATCGCAAATGGCGATGTGGCGTACCTATCACGCATAATACGCTTTGAGGAGCTGTATGGGTTTAACTTCGCCCACGCAACAATGACCTTCGGGGATTACGACAATACAGATATAGAGTGCCGCATACTTCTTGATACCCTATCGAGTGAATCGCCTGCACTCAGCACGGAACAGAGTGAGAAGCTATTTCGCGAGGTGGAACAAGACTACCTTGATATCGCAAATCGACGAAAAAGGCTCGACTCGATACGCTCCAACGACCACTTCAACGCCCTACAAGTGAAGTTCTCGTACGCCGTAACCTGCCACAAGGCACAAGGAGGACAATGGGATGTTGTATTTATTGACCGATGTATCTTTGGCGACGAGACAATGACTCGCGACATGCTGCGTTGGTTATACACGGCACTCACTCGTGCCACTAAAAAAGTCTATTTTGTTAACTTTGACGAACGTTTTTTTGAATCATGATACTTATAACAGAGGATAAAAACTGTACTGGATGCAGCGCGTGCAGCGAGGTATGCCCCACAGGGTGTATCTCAATGGAGACCAACAGTGAGGGGTTTTTATACGCCAAAGCGAACGCTTCGCAGTGTATAAATTGTAATAAGTGCGACATGGCATGCCCCGTAATTAAGAGGGGCGCAGCCACAGAGCCTACTCATATATATGGAGCTAAGAGCCGAGACCACGACTCGATGATGAGAAGCTCTTCGGGGGGTATATTCACACTCCTTGCGCGCAGTATAATCGCACAGGGAGGTGTCGTCTTTGGGGCTAAATTCAATGATCAGTGGGAGGTCGTGCACTCTCGTGCCGAAGATGAGGAGTCGATAGGTCTGCTGTGCACATCTAAATATGTACAGAGTCACCTAGGCTCAACATTCACGCACATCAAAGGCGAACTCCGTGCGGGGCGCAAAGTGCTCTTTTGTGGAACACCCTGCCAAGCAGCAGCTCTGAATCTATCCGTAGAGAAGAGGCTGCGTGCGAACCTCACCATTGTCGACTTTATATGTCACGGAGTACCTAGCCCGAAGGTTTGGAGCGAATATCTGGAGGATGTAATGAAGCGCCACGGTGGAGTGTCCGAGATTGGCGAGATCCGCTTTCGCGATAAGAGCAACGGTTGGCGCGACTTCAACTTTATCATCCGCAATAAAGAGGGCAAGGAGATCGTCAAGGAGCGAGCACACACAAATAATTATGTACGCGGATTCCTCACAGGACTCTATATGCGCCCCAGCTGCCACCACTGCCCAACCAAGAAGATGAGTAGTGGTAGTGACTTTACAATAGCCGACTTCTGGGGTGTTCGAAGGGTGCTTCCCGATTTCTACGATTACAATGGCGTTAGTCTCGTAGCGGCACACAACACTGAGGCTAATAAACTGCTACACCAACTAAATGCCGATATACACCCCACCAACTACACCGATGCCATAGCCCGCAACCCTGGGGCTACCACCTGCGCAAGGGTGCACCCCAAACGCGATATGTTCTTTAAGTTATGGAAGAAAAAAGGGGTAATAAAAGTTATTAAACAACTAAATAAGCTACCTCTTCACAAACAAATAATACGTTTCTTCTGGAGGAAAGGATAAAAATGATATCTTTGCACCAGTTTTAGAATATTTTTATGACAAAGAGTGTTGTTTTGACAGAGCAGAGCCAGAAGAGAATCCGCCTTGCTGTCTTTTTGATCTTTTTTTTCGTTGGGTTATGCTTCTCTAGCTGGGCTAGCCGCATACCCGAACTTAAAGCGAGCCTAGGGCTCAACGACGCCGAGTGGGGCTTGATGCTACTCATGATACCCATGGGGCAACTCGCGGGTATGAGCTTCTCGGGTTGGATTATCTCACGACTGGGAAGTAATAGAATACTTATCGTTGCGGTCGCTGGTTACGCCCTCATGCTTTTGGGTATTGGGTCATTCACCTCTCAATACCTGTTTATCGCCTCCCTTATACTCTTCGGCTTCTTTGGCAACTTCTGTAATATAGCCATGAATACACAAGCCGTTATCGCTGAAAACCACTACTCGAGACCTATCATGGCTTCGTTTCATGGCGGTTGGAGCCTTGCTGGACTCTGCGGTGGACTCATTGGTCTGGTGATGACAATTAAGGATATACCTATATATATTCACTTTGGTGTCGTGTGTGTTATAATCATCATCGGCAGCATGTTTCAATATAGATATCTGCAATATGACGCTATGCCTCGAAAGCAACAATCTCAAAGTAACAAGAAGGATAAAGTCCCATTCGAGAACTTCCTTATCCTCTTTGGTATTGTAGGATTCACGGGGTGGGCAACAGAAGGGACAATGGCTGACTGGAATGGCATATACCTAGAGGAGATCGTCGGCATAGCGGGAAAATACACACCCATTGGACTCGTTGCCTACATGATAACGATGACCATAGGGCGCTTTTTCATGGATAGAGCAACAGCGCGTTGGGGACGTCGCACGATACTATGTGCATGCGGAGCGGCAATCTTTTCGGGCATGATGCTCTGCGTCGCGCTACCCTACCCCACAACGACCATTATCGGATATATGATTGTCGGCTTTGGAGCATGTGGTGTCATACCAGCCCTCTATAGTGCCGCAGGCGAACTAACTAAGATGCACACAAGCCGCGCCATCACAATAGTCTCAACAATCAGCTTTGCAGGATTCCTCTTCGGTCCACCTCTTATTGGCTACATATCGCAACTCACAAATCTCAAATGCGCCTTTGCCCTAATCGGCATACTAGGACTACTTGCGTGGATACTATCAGCAAACATCAAAGCACTGCGCAGGTAAATATTTATACATATATTCAATAATACATAAATACTTTTTGTAACTTTGTAAAATTTGAAATTTATGAGCAGAGCAGAGAAACTACTCAATTGATACGCTAAAATTCTTTTTAAGTTTTTTAGTAATCCTAATACATTGTGGCGGCCCATTATCTATTGATATAATCAACTCTATTGCAGTACCTTGTTTCTTTGTTATATCGGGATACTTTATGTATCGTTCAGATAGGGCTGAAATGCAACTTAAATTAAAGTCTGCAATAAAAAAGATTGCAATTATTACATTTTGGAGTACACTATTATATGGCTCGATAACACTGTTTTCCTCAATTGATAATATTAATAATTACCAAATAACATTATTTAACATTATAAACAATACTATCACACTTGTTTTTTAATGAACCAATGGCTCTTGGCTTGGGAGCATTTCATCTCTGGTATTTATATGCATATATGAATACTCTTTTTACATTTTTACTAATTAAGCGTTGTCGTATTAAAGCAATAGCTTATAGCGTTGCTACTCTATTAATATGCGCAAATATAATTTTAGGAAAATACTCGTTCTTTTTCAGTGATAGTTTTATTACTGCACAACATTTTCTGAGAAACTTTTTATTTATTGGCATCCCATGTTTTCTTGCTGGGATACTAGTAAAAAAACACTTAAAAGTATTATCAAAAAGAGAATTATACATGTATATAATATCGTTTGTGTTATTAATACTAACATTCATTGAATATAAGTATACAAATAACACAGAAAAAATTATTGGAATAGGAGCGCTATATATATCAACAGTTCCAACAGCAATAATATTAGTTTTCGTAACACTATCAATCAAACAGACTAAAGATAACATTTTATCCAAAATTGGCCGTGAATATTCGTTGTACATATATATATTTCATGTTATGACGATGATAATATTAAGTAGAGTAAAAAATATATTTATTTCTGGGACAAGTTACGAGGATTACTACAACTGGTGGCACGCAGTAATAGTATTTATCATCACAATAATAATTAGCATTATATTTAAAACTTGCATCTTACCCGTATACCATATAGTCAAAAAAAGAATCTACTAATCCAACCTCTATTATGCACAAGACCCACACGGATCAGTGATCCATGTGGGTCTTATGCAATTAAGGAACGCGCCCTTTAAATAGACAAAATTATGCTTATTTAACGACGTGAGCCTTTATTTTTAGAAGTGCAAGACTCTTAATTAGAGCATTACTGTTGCATTGTGCCTTATCAAAGCTCACTGTAACAATCTTCTTTGGGATGTCCACTTTAACATCTTTTACTCCCTTTTCCTTCTCAAGTAATGTAACAATCTTCTTCTCAAAAACTTTACAATCTACATCTACAGCAAACTTAACTGTCTCAATAACAACCTTTTGTGCTATTTGCTTGCTTGGAGTACTCTGCTTTGACTGCTGTGCATAAGTTGATGTAACCATACAACTCATCACTGCGATGATACAAATAGCTAAAATCTTCTTCATCTTTTTATGATTTTTTTTATTAAACATTGATCCATATTCAAGATTAAAACCTCTCAATCTATAAACAAGAACCTTTAGACTCCTACAAATATAGGTTAAAAAATTTAAAAAAAATAATTTAACCTATATTTTTTGAATCTATTTAAGTCTACTGCTCCTCGTTAACCTGCAACACAACCGAACTAACATGTCCTCCTGCGTCGGGGAAGCTCACCGAAACAACGTTGTCACCACTCTTTACCATATCACCCGCTACTGGGATAGTTAAAGTACCGAAGAAGCGCTTGCGATTAGTTTGATCGTAGCCTCTGATAACATCACCCGAGTAATCGACAGCCTTACCGTTAATTGTGATCTTTGGTTCCAACGACTTGCCATGGTCACGACCAACACTCACACGTAACACCGCCGATGCTGCCTTCTTATCCACTCCACTAAATGTAAAGCTATTAGCTGTATTGGCAACAATTGGCTTAAAGTAGTCCTTAGAGTATAGCTTAGACGAGACGAGCTTACTCTGCTGCTCAACAGCACTCTCAAAATTGTATGTCAACACCACAGTCTCGCCATAGATAAGATCCAAACTCTTAGGGGCAGCCTTTAAGCTCTCTACGGCAAAATCGGGCACCTTATCAGCATGGATCTTCAAGCTCTTAACCTCCACGCTCTCAATAGCTGGTAAGCCATCAGGAAGCGACAGCTCTACACTCTGAGTCTCATCATTGAGGTTATTAAGCACAACATACATCTGCTTTCCATCGACAAACGCCTGAGTCTGAATATCAATATTAGACGAGCTGTTAACCACACGATTTCCCTTAAGATCCTTAAGCATCTCAAAGAAGTACTTACGAGGGGTTAGCTCCCACGATCCATCAGGCTGCTTCAACCACAACGCAGCACGCACATACTGCACATAAGGACTCTGCTTACCCGTAGTGAACGGTATTGACATTACGACATCGTCACCATACTCCATGAAATTCATCACCATGTGAAGCTGCGAACAGACTGCTTGAGAGTTAGTTATAGGCTCTAAGTTCACGACCTTACCATTTGGTGTGAAACCTGGTTGATTAGGAACCAAACGACCATACTCCGTAATCGCCATTGGACGCACCTCACCCAACCTGATATTGCTGTACGTTTGAATCATATCCATGATAGCATCAATATTAGAACCCGAACGACGACCTCCGTTGTTATTGATACCAACACCATCATAGAGGTGAATCGAGAGGATATCCATCTGCTCACCCGCGACATCTATAAATGGTTTAAAGATATTGTTCCAAACTTTAAAGTTATTAGCCTCTAGCTCTGGGTAAGCACTCGCAAATCCCATCACCTTCATATCCTTAAGCGCTGGTGTATTATGCACGGCGCGTCCTACCTCACGATGATACTCACTAATGTAGTTCATTACAACTTTTAGCTTCTCGTCAATATACTGCCCTTTACGACCCTCTGGATAGAGACTCACAGCGTGTACCATAGGCTCATTGAACGGCTCCAGGTAGAGAGGCACACTGTCCCACTCCTTAGCGTACGACTCAGCAACATAGTCGGCAACCTTCTTGATCTGCTTCGACATCTTCTTCTTTGAGTAATCCTCCTCCTTATCCCAGAAGATATTACCTTGATGACCCGTTGCCACAAAATCACTCACTTCGCGCACACCTTGATACTTATTCTTGATATCTTTTGGAGGTTCACCCTTTTGTAGTTTCGATAACGGATAGTAGAACGCACGTCCTATCGCGTAATCAGGACGGAAGTTATACATCTCCTTAACCACCTTAAGTTCAGGATCATTGACATTTGAGGTATCATGAAAGCGAACGTGCTTATCACGGTTAAATACACCCTCTCCAGATGCAACATGTTGCACTGTGGGTTGAATAGTTACAGTCGCCTTATTCTGCGACATAGCCCCCGTAACACAGAGTGTTAATAATGAAGCTAAAATAGGTTTAATCATCATAGAAGTAAATTATAGTTTTCGCAAAGATAACAAAATCCTAAAATTATTACTACTTTTGAAGCGTGGAAATGAGACTAAATAAATTTATTAGCGACTCGGGCTACTGCTCACGTCGCGAAGCCGATAGATATATCGAACATGGATGTGTGGCAATCAATGGTCGCACAGCGACTCTTGGCGACAAAGTTCAAGCAGGAGACTCCGTCCAGGTTAATGGCGAAAAGATCGCAGGCAACAGCGGAGGATACGTATATATCGCTCTCAATAAGCCAGTTGGTGTCACGAGCACCACCGATCCAAGCGACCGAACCAATGTCGTCGACTTCGTAAACTACCCCACTCGCATATTCCACATCGGGCGCCTAGACAAAGACTCCGAGGGGCTGCTACTTCTCACCAACGATGGCGAGATAGTAAACAAAATACTTCGCGCGGGTAATGACCACGAAAAGGAGTACGAAGTATGGGTTAACCGCCCTCTTGACAACGACTTCGCCCAAAGAATGAGTTCAGGCGTTAAGATCCTCGGCACCACCACCAAACGTTGCAAAGTAAGCGTCGAGGGCGAACGTAAATTCCGCATCACGCTAACCCAAGGTCTCAACCGACAAATTAGACGCATGTGCGAAGCTCTAGGCTACGAAGTGACACGCCTTAAGAGAGTGCGCATAATGAATATCCACCTCTCACCGCTCAGGCTAGGCGAATGGCGCGAACTAGAACCTCGCGAACTAGAGCCTCTCTTCAAAGCACTTAAATACTCTACGGGCACCGAGGAGGCATCCCACGGAGCAGGCGCTGGAGGTAGAAGATCAACACCAGCAGCCGCCCAACGTAGCAAGAGCACATCCGCACGACCTCAAAGCAACTCTAAATCATCTAAGACAAACGATACAAAGAGTAAAAGAGGCAACACACCAAAACCATACGGTAAAACACCCGCTAACAACACCCAACACCACACTAAGAGACAATCCAAAGGCAGAAATGTGAGGTAGGAAACAAGTTGTTAGATATTAATTTAGTGTTGTCTATTAAATCCGAGGACTACCTCCGGCGGGCGGCTTCTTACACTGTTTCTTACTGTCCTCCGCGGACAGCGGCGGGGTGCTCCCCGCGGAGCTTTTATTTTGTGTTAAATGTTGAGAACCTTAACATTTAACACTGAACACTGAACATTAGACACTTAACGCTAAACACTTCGATTGTTGAGCAAACGGATGTTTGCGTGAGTGTGGTTATAGAAATATAGGGGACAAGCTTGCTTGAATCCTCTATTTTGTATAACCGCAATAAATCAAAAGTTGATTTACCAACAATCGCTACAATAGCAAATGGGAGCTTGCTCCCCGCCCGTCGGCGTGAGACAGTAAGAGTCAATACAAAATATTTTGGTTCTGACGAACCAACGCCCTCTGAGCGATTTTCTCGCAAGCGCAAAAATCGCTTTTTAGGAGGGAGGGCGATATAGTTTTCGATAGTCCGCGGACTGCCCTGCGCAGGCAGCGGCGGGGTGCTCACCGCGGAGCTAATATCACAAAAAATAGCAACGCAGCCCTATGTTGGTATCTGCGAGTAATCGTTATAAATATGGTAAGATATGCTCCTCGATATAGTGTGCGACACCATCCTCATCGTTGCTCAAAGTAACCGCATTAGCCCGTTGCTTTACTACATCCTGCGCATTTGACATCGCCACACCACAGCCCGCCAACTCTATCATTGACAGATCATTAAAACCATCACCAAAGGCAACCATGCGCTCGGGCGAACTACCTAAATGCGTTAATAGCAACTTCAACGATTGTGCCTTGTCAACCCCTAGTGGCACCAGCTCCAAAAAGAATGGTTCAGAGCGGTAGATACTCATGCGCTCACCGTAAAGATCCTTAAGGTGCGCCTCCAATGCGATTATCTTCTCTGGATCACCCACTGTCAAACATTTCGGCACCTGGGGAGGCAGCGCAGAGATAAAATCATCGACCTCACGCACCTCCATACGATTAAGGTGCGCCTCGACACCAACGTATCTATCCTCAGCATCCTCACACACGATAGACTCCCCGTTGTACGAAAGAATCACTGCCCCAGCAGCCTTAGACTCGCGCCACAGAGGCTCAATCAACTCGTTTGGCAATAAGTTCGAGTGCAGAGGCTCCATTGTCGAACACGGAAGTATCACTCCTCCATTGTACGACAAAATATATCCACCAAATTGCTCTAGCTGTAACTCTCTAGCTAGCGGCATTATACCGTATGTCGGACGCCCCGAGGCTAAAACTACGCACATGCCACGACGCTGCAACTCTATTAAAGTATCTCTATTGCGTTTGGATAACTCCTTTTTCGAATTAGTTAGGGTTCCGTCCAAATCGAGGACTATAGTATCAAAATTCATCTATAAATATTTTTCACAAAGATAAAGATATTTTATATACCCACAAAAAAAGAGTGGCTAAAGCTCAAAGCTCTAGCCACTCACAAAAGTTGGTTATGTTACGTCACACACTTACTCGCGTGCAAACTGTGTCTCTTGAATACCGATAGTTGTTAGAGCCTGAATAAGTGTTACCACCTCTTCAGTACTAGACTCGATACCTTGCTCTTCGTCAGCCTCTGTTACACTATAAGTAATGTTATAAACGTTCATTGTAGAGGCACGGTAAGACCAAGTGTAGTAATCCTCAGCATCGTCAAGACCCTCTTGATAAGAGCCATTGAGACCTGTGATAAATGCAGTACGGTCAGTATAGTACTTAACAACGTACCTGTATTTCACTTCGTCAGCAGCGATAGTTGTCTCAGATGCTTCAACAGCCTCAGAGATAACACGATCAAAAGTAATCTCAATAAACTCATCTGGAACCTCATCAAGATCACCAGACAAACCCACGTCAGAACCACTAGTATCCGAGTAGTTAGTTATAGGGTAAGTGTAACAACCCATGTAGTCAGAATCAGAGAATACTGTTACATATCCACCACTCTTATATACATACATTTCATACATTGTGTAGACATTGCTACCGCTATATGTCAAATCTAAGTTACCGCTCCTGTTACGATTGTAAACACGATACGTATCCTCAAGATTTATATCAGCCGTTGGGCTAGGATCCTTTTCGCAGCTCGTTAGGCACAATACCATAACCATGCACTGCAAAAAAATCAATAATTTCTTCATAACTTCAATTTATTAATAATTAAACAATACAATTAGCTACTCTCCAGCCTCAGGATCAACCTCAGGATCAACCTCAAGCTCAGGATCAACCTCAGGATCAACCTCAGGATCAGGCTCTACTTCAACCTCTGGCTCGATGTCAGTTCCAGTAACG
>JBCQVD010000054.1:0-13918 GCA_047173405.1 Rikenellaceae bacterium | reverse complement strand
GAAAATTTTATCGCTTAGGCGGAATAAATTTGAGCCTGGCTCCGATTTGTTTCGCCTTTTCTTATGTCCCTATAGTTTCTTGACCTCAATTCAGTTGCATTTGCAGGTTGAATTCAGCTCTTAATCTTCAATATTTGTGTTCTCCTTAGGGATCTCAAAGAGAGCCTCGCACACCTCTACAACCTCCTCAGCCTCTGCTGTGAGCGCGAAGATATGGTCGGGCTTAAGCATCCAGATCTCTCTCTTCGATTTGATAAGCTCCTCGCCGCCGCCTGTGATATTGAGCATCACCACAGCATCCTTCTCGATCTTACCATCCGCAACAGCTTTAATCAGAGTCGCCACAGCCACCGATGGAGCTGAGTAGATATCAACCCCTTCGAGCTTCAAGAATAGCTCTTTTGCCTTGCGCGCCTGATAGTTCGTCGCCACCAATACCTCGCCCGATGTAGCCTTCAGAGCATCATACAGACCACCAACGATTCCGTATGGCGGACGACGGTTCGAAAGCACCTTAGCATCTATAATCTCGACATCACGTCGCGCACGGTCATCATCGTATGGCAACATCACGCGTGAATCAACTCTCCAAGCGTTGTACATAGGCACAAAAGGGGCATTCTGCGAAACCATAAGTTTAGTTATCGTTTCACCATAGCGACCATCCTCCACTAGGCGCATGTTTGCCTCCCACGCGGCGATAGCTCCCGTACCGCTTCCAACAGCTTGGAAATAGTAATCAGGAATACGACCGATGGTGGTTGTCGCCGAGAGCATCGTTGTCGCCATTCCATCACGACGAGCGATATTCTTAGCTCCGCCCTCAGCATAAAACACCTTTGACTTAAGCACCAAGTTACTTAGGTGTATAGCATCGAAGTAGTCACCTCCACTCTCACAAGCCACCAATTTAACACATGGCTTTAGAGGAGCGTCGAACCACAAAGCATTGAGGTTGTCGGCAGGTACAAAGAGCATAAGTTTAATATCGTTATCCGAACACACCTTAGCAAAGGCACGCGCTGTATTTCCAGCCGAAGCCACAACCAACACCTGCTCGCAATCCTCCTCGGCACGCGCACAGACGCTATACGCCTCGGTCTCCTTAAACGAACATGTTGTCATATTGGCACCCACAGCAGGATAGCATCCACTAAAAGTGATATAGAGGTTCTCTAAACCTAGGTACTCCGCTAGCCCTTTACTCTTGTAGGTCACAGGCGCTGAAGAGCCATCCAGCAAACGCTTTATAGGCAACCAGTCGGCAAACTTATACAAGCCCCAATCATCACCCTTAAGCTCTAGCTGTTTTTTTGCATATTTAGCACGCACTAACGATGGCGTTTTACACTCCCTGTCGTCGAGCGTCCAACCTGTATCTTCAAATTCTCGTTGTGTTGCAACACACTCTAGGGTGTACTCTGTTGGTTTAAAATTTTCCATATTATTTATCTATGCTTTGGCAAAGGTGTCTACCCCTCTGCGATTTACGACATGCGGCACTTATAGTCCTCATATCCAAACTCTTTTATTATCTCTACCTCTCCCCCCACGCGCTGGATAGCTATCGCAGGGTGGCTCACACCATTGAACATTGTTGTCTTGACCATTGTGTAGTGGATCATATCCTCAAAAACAAGCGTGTCGCCTACCTTAGGCTCCCCATGCTCAAAGATCCAGTCACCCATAAAATCACCCGCCAAGCAGCTATTGCCTCCTAGGCGCCAACCTCGTTCACCCTCACTTGCCTCCCGCGCACCTACCACCGCAGGCATATAGGGCATCTCCAGACAGTCGGGCATGTGGCACGCAAACGACACATTGAGCATCGCGGTCTTAACCCCCGCATTGACAACAACATCCTCAACCGACGCCACCAGATCACCCGTGCGCCACGTAAAGGCGCTACCAGGCTCCAAAATAAGGCGCAGGTGCGGGTGGCGCTGCTTAAACTCTCGAAGAATAACTATCAACTCCTCCACATCATAATCCTTATGTGTCATCAAGTGACCGCCTCCCATATTGAGCCACTTAAGTTGAGGCAACAACCCACCAAAGTGGCTCTCCATAGCCTCCAAAGCCTTACGAAGGTGCTCTGGGCGCGACTCACACAACACATGAAAATGCAAACCCTCAACACCAGCTGGTAGCTCCGTCAACTGCTCGGGGGGAATACCCAAACGCGAACCCTCCACACATGGATTGTAGAGATCAGTCTCCACAGGTGAGTAACGCGGATTAACACGCAATCCGCACGACACACCTCGCTCAATCGCACGAGGCGAGAAGCGCTCAAACTGAGTGAGCGAATTGAATGTTATGTGGCTACTATACTCTAATATCTCATCTATCTCACGCTCGGTGTATGTCGGGGCGTAGGTATGCGCTCGCTCGCCATACTCCTCAAACACTAACCTCGCCTCACATAGTGAACTCGCCGTAGCGCCATTAGAGTGGGCAGCCAAGGTAGGAAAGATACTCCACATAGCACACGCCTTGAGAGCCACGATAATCTCCACAGCACCGCGCTCACGCACACTATCAATGGTTGCTAAATTTTTCAACAACAACTCCTCGCGCAATATATAACATGGCGAAGGGATTGAATTATTCATTTTGTACTTTTTGTAATATAAAAACATACAAAGTTAATAATTTAGCCTTAAAGCCAACAATATTACCTATTATTTAATTTATAAGACCTTTTAAAATAAGTATAAATACCTATATACACCTTATGATATATCAAAAAGAAAGATTACCTTTGTGGTTCAGAAACTATTTAATTTTTATGGAAGATATTTTAAAGTGCCCAACATGTGGCAGCGAGAATGGATATTTTGACGGCATGATTAACACCTGCCCCGACTGTGCACACGAATGGAGCGAGGGCGCCGAGGAGCAGGGCACAACTGTTGCACGCGACAGCAACGGAGCCGAGCTATTCGATGGCGATGCGGTGACCGTAATCAAAGACCTTAAGGTCAAAGGTTCGTCGATGGTCATCAAGCGCGGCACAAAGGTAAAGAGCATCAAGTTAACCGACAACCCCGAAGAGGTTGATTGTCGTATCGAAGGCTCAAGTATAGTACTTAAAACATGCTTTCTTAAGAGATAACATGCGAAAAATCGTAACCTTAATACTCACCATCGCAGCTATCTTCTCACTGAACGCTGCATCTAGTGGCGCACAAGAGGAGGTGCGAACAAATAACCGCGGGGTACATATTGCACCCCTGCCCGAAGAGATCCTCTTCGCGGGCGAGAGAGTGCCCATCGAGCTACCCTACGTTAGGGAGGCGATCGAGCGCGAGGTGCTCACCACAAGTTGTATGCACACCAGCACAACCTTAGCTCTTCGCAACACAAAGCGCTACTTTCATATCATTGAACCCATCCTCAAACGCAACAACATACCCGATGACTTTAAGTATCTGTGTATGACCGAGAGTGGACTCAACCCCAATGCTCAATCCCCCGCTAAGGCGGCTGGACTATGGCAGTTCATCTGCTCCGCAGCCAAAGAGTATAAGATAGAGACGGGAAGCAATGTAGATCTACGATATAATATCGAGATTGCAACACAA
Source organism: Rikenellaceae bacterium (assembly GCA_047173405.1). Classification (GTDB taxonomy): domain Bacteria; phylum Bacteroidota; class Bacteroidia; order Bacteroidales; family Rikenellaceae; genus Alistipes. The sequence continues at coordinate 10,331 of JBCQVD010000054.1, read as the reverse complement.
GGGGCATGCGACTACCTGCGCAAAGCATACGAGCGCTTTGGTAGCTGGACACTCGCCGCAGCGTCCTACAACGCAGGTATCCCTGGGGTGTTTCGCCGCCTAGAGACTCAAGGGGTTGATAACTACTGGGATCTATTCCTCCCCGAGGAGACTATGAGGTACGTACCTCGCATTATCAGCTTCATGATTATCGAGCCAAACCCATCGGAGTATAACTTCAATCTAAGAAGTGAGGACTACCTACCACCATTCAAGAACTACAAAATAGTTAAGATCAACGACTTGAATATCGAGTGGAGCGAGTTTGCAGCAAAGCATGGCACCAACTATCGCCAACTGCGCATCCTCAACCCGTGGATCCGCAGCTATAGCTATACCAACAAAACACGCAAGACATACACCGTGAAGGTTCCAACAATAAAATTCAAGAGCTTAGGTTACTAAACTTAGGTGTGCCCTGCGGAGCTAAACACTCAACATTAAACACTTAACAACTGCTATTCTCATCTGTTAATAGCAAACTTTAGTTTGCGTAAGTGAAATGGTAGAGGTGGGTGATGAAGTTTACTTCGATCGCTCATCTCTGCCGCTTCAATAGGCTTGAACAAAGACTTCTTAACAGATGCAATATAAATAATAGCTCCGCAGGGAGCACCCCGCAGAGCCGAAGGCAGTCCTCAGTAAAACAGATACAATAAAAGTAAATGGGAGCTTGCTCCCCGCAGAGCTAAACTATCTATAAACCTGAGTTTTGGATAATGGAAATTTATTGTTTACCTGCCAGTTTTATCAATTTCCCATATCTAAAACTCAGGTTATCGGCTTTTTAAAGCCGATGTATATTCGATAAACCCCTCTTGCATCTCCCCAAACCGTTTGGGGAGACTTACGTTTAGAGGTGTTTTGGATAAGAATTTCTTATCCAAAACTCACGTTATAAATTACTTAAACTCTTAAGTTTCTGGTTGTAATCGACACTTTCGAGGAGTCGTTCCAGGGTGAGGTGCATGCGATACCGCCAGTAGTGACGAGGGTTTGCGGGGATATTTATTCGCTCCGACTCGGCATTGTCGCTCCTTAGCTCACCACTCATCGCCAACCAATCTTGAAGTGGAAGAATGCACCACATGGATGGAGATGCTATATGTCGCTCAACGATCAACTGTGCCAACTCGGGTGTAAGTTCCTCGGGGGCACAACCATCTTGACCCAATACGTTATTGTAGTACCTCTGCGTTAATTCACGATCCTCGCACCACCAGTTACGCAGCGGGTTCATATCGTGAGTCGATGTTGTGCAGACTGACGAGTAGGGGTAACTGCAAACATCACCCACCTCTACGCCATACGCTTTGGGCATACGCTCAATCTCAAGCGACAAGATTCTTAGCTCGTTCATCACCTCGGGCACTGAGGCTGGGATCATTCCCAGATCCTCACCACACACCAACATATCGGTCGCCTCAAGCAACATAGGGAGCTTCTTCATTGCACTATCACGCCAAAAATCATTGTGTCGACGGTAGTAGAAATCATCATGTATGGCATTAAACGCCGCCTTATCGCTCTCACTTAGAGCCTTAAAAGCAAACGACGACTGCGCGAGGATTCGCGGATGGTAGCAACCCTTATGCTGAGGATCCTCAATAAAGAGCAGATCACTATGCAGCGACAATATCGGCTCTCGCAAAGGCGAATCAATATCTAAAACCTGAGCCACCTTGCGCTGCGTGTTATATTTAGGCTTGAAACGATACGCTCCATTTTTACCCTTTGCGAAGTATTGCTTTGCGACCTTTGGCGCCTCATGTCCAAACAACTCCTCAAGAACAGCATCGGTAATATAGGGACATAGGTGTGATGGCTCCATCTTAAAACCATACGCCTCAATCTCGGCAACCGACAACGGCAGAGCGGGGTTAAAGTACCCCAGCAGCCCATGCACCGAGTGTAGCGGAATCTCCCATATTCTAAAGAAACCGAGAATATGGTCGATACGGTAGGCATCGAAGTACTCCGCCATCTTCTCGAAGCGTGCGCGCCACCAAGCGTAATCGTCACGCGCCATCGCCTCCCAGTTGTATGTCGGAAAGCCCCAGTTCTGCCCCACCGCAGAGAATGGATCGGGCGGCGCTCCAGCGGCTGAGTTCATATTAAAGAGGTCGGGATATGCCCACGCCTCGACACTCGAACGACTAATACCAATTGGAATATCGCCCTTCAGGGCAACACCCTGCGACCTCGCATAGTCGTGTGCTTCACTTAGTTGCACATGAAGGTGGTACTGTACAAAGTAGTAGTACCCCATCTGCTTATAACTCTTCGAACGCTTTGACAAAGAGTAGCTCTTCAACAACTCATCACTATATTTCGACTCGTCACCCCACTGCCAGAAATCGGGTGTTTCGTACTTATCTCTCAAAATCGAAAAGAGAGCGTACGGCTCCAACCACCAGCTATTCTTTGCCAAGAAGTGCTTAAACTCCGAACTCTTAAGCAGAGCTGCCCCCTGCTCCTCATAGATTCCTCGTAGGTAGCTCTCCTTAAAACTATTCACTGCTTCGTAATCAACCTCGGGCAGTGCATTAAGAATCTCACCCTGTGCCTCATAAGTCGCTTGCCGAACCTCGCACTCAAAGCGCCCCACACGTCGAAGGGATAGGTACTGGGCATGAAGCGCTATGGTTGAGTTGGCATTGTAAGGGTATGAATCCTGCCACGTACGGTTCATTGTTGTGTCGTTGATTGGCAGTATCTGAATAATGTTCTGACCCGTCGCGTGTGCCCAATCAACCATGGTACGCAGATCATCAAAATCACCGACACCTTGGCTCTTCTCGCTACGCAGTGAGAATATCGGCACAGCAACACCAACACCCTTCCATTTTTTAGCCTCGAAGTGCGGTGTGAGACCCGCCACAACCGAGATCTCCTTTTTTGATAACGAAGCCGCTTTGAGCACTCTATTTGCACCCTGCTCCCACTCCAAAATCTCGTGAGTCAAGCGGTTGACAATAACGAATTTATACTCAACACTTTCGTTCACTTCAAGCGTAGCCCTCCATACTGGAGCTTCACTATCAGCCATCACAACAACACCCCCAGCGCCCCACTCACCTAGCGACTCCGAGGAGCCAACAACAGCGAGTGACTGCTCCGCCGAAAGCCCCGCACAACGTGCTTCGAGGGTCACACACCCGCCTTTAGGTGAGAACTCAACTACCTCACAACGAGCATGTAGTGAACGAGTAAAGAGTGACGAGTAGAGCGCAAGATCTTCGGGGGTCGATTGCCACCCGTCACTCACCCTACAACACGCCACACCACGAGGCACAAGCAGAGTGTGACCACGCCACTCCCTGCGCACTGTGCGCTCACCGCTTAAAACTCTATATTTGTATTTTATTGATAACTCATTAGACTCGACAACAGCGCGCCACAACACACCATCATCACTACTCATAGCGACAGAGAGATCACCCTCCACCACAAGATACTCTCCCTCTTTGGTAGAGTACTCTATCTCCAAAAAAATCTGCATAATGGCAAATGTAAGTAAAAAAAACTACTTTACCACACCCACCATCTCAAATTTTTCATCTACACTCTGCAACTTGACCGTTGCAAACTGATTTATTAACTCTTTCGTGTATGGTACTTTCACCCTCAAATAGTTAGGCGAGTAGCCATACATCACACCTCCACGCATTGTGCTCTCGAAGAGAACAACAACCTCTTCGCCGACCCACGATTGGCAGTAGTCGCGCTGAAACTCGACATTAAGTGCCTCAAGCCTCTCCACACGACGAGCCACAACATCGGGCGCCACACGCCCAGACATCTCGACCGCTGGGGTCCCCGCACGAAGCGAGAATGGGAAGATATGCAGAAATGCTGGGCGGACTCTTTTAAGCAGTTCGCAGGTCTGTTCAAAGTGCTCCTCACTCTCGCCTGGGAAACCGACAATCACGTCGATACCGACAAAGGCGCGAGGCATATATTTATGTACCGAGGCGATACGAGCTGCGAACTTCTCGCTTGTGTAACGCCTACGCATAAGCGCTAGGATCGCGTCTGAACCACTCTGCAAAGGAATATGGAAGTGGGGCATAAAGCGAGGTGACGAGGCACAAAACTCGATTATCTCATCGCTCAAAAGGTTAGGTTCAATCGACGATATACGGTACCTCTCGATACCCTCCACTGCGTCCAGAGCCTTGAGTAAATCAATAAAACGCTCGCCCGTAGAGCGACCGAAGTCACCCGTATTGATCCCCGTAAGCACTATCTCGCGCTGCCCCGCGCGTGCCACTTCGCGAGCCTGCGCCACGATGTCGGCAATAGGCTCATTGCGGCTTGCGCCTCGTGCGTAGTGGATTGTGCAATAGGCGCATTTGTAGTCACACCCATCTTGAACTTTCAGGAATGTACGCGTACGATCCCCCGACGAGAATGCCGAAAAAAAGTTGGTTAGCTCCTCAGTTGCACAGCTCGTAACCTCCGCTGAACCTTTACCTTTAAGCGCCACAACTCGCTCATAAAGAGAGCCTTTATCGTTGTTGCTCAAGACCAAATCAACACCCTCAATTTTGGCTATTTCTTGCGGTTTCAACTGCGCATAACACCCCGTCACAGCGATAATAGCGGCGGGGTTACGGCGGTGAAGTTTGCGTATCAAATTACGGCACTTTTTATCCGAATGTTCAGTAACCGAACAGCTATTGATAACACAGATATCCGCAGGTTCATGAGTATCGACTCTCTCGAAGCCACCTCTCTCGAATTGACGCGCAAGGGTCGAGCTCTCCGAAAAATTGAGCTTACAACCAAGGGTATGAAAATTGACTCTTTTTGACATTTAAGTTTTGCTTATAGGCGACAAAAATATGAAATTTAATCCAAAAACTTTCGAGCCACATACATTTATTAAGATAAGAAACGTTAAATAGATGCAAAAATATTGCTCTTCTAGTGCGAAAAGTGTATCTTTGCGGTGACTTATGAAAACATTACATAAATTTGTACTCAAATCATACCTAGGACCAATGATCCTCACATTCTTCATTGTGATGTTTATACTCATGATGAACTTCGTGTGGAGGTACATAGACGAGTTGGTGGGTAAAGGTCTCGATGCCGCAATCATCATTGAGCTGATGCTATACGCTATGGCCAATATGATCCCTCTTGGGCTACCTCTATCAATGCTCCTTGCCGCCATTATGACCATGGGTAACTTAGGCGAAAACTACGAACTTCTGGCGATGAAATCGGCTGGCGTCTCGCTCCCTAAGATCCTTCAACCACTCATCGTTGTCGTACTCCTAATATCATTTGGTAGCTTCTTTATTATCAACGATCTTGTGCCTTACGCCAACAAAAAGATGTATAGCACGATATACGATATTCGTAAACAGAAGCAGGTGATAGAGTTCAAGGATGGTCTATTCTTCAATGGTATTGAGAACATGAGTATCCGTGTTGAGAAGCAAGACCCCGTGACCAACCTCCTTAGTAAGGTTCTGATCTACGACAATCGTAAGACAACAGGTAATATGACAACTACGGTTGCCGACTCTGGATACATACGCCTCTCGGATGACAAAAAGCTACTTCTAGTGACCCTCTACAATGGTGAGACATACGAACAGACTCGCGATGGTAACTGGCACAGCAAAAATGCACTACGCATAAATAAATTTGACAAGCAGTTTGCGGTTCTCCCTATGGATGGCTTCACCATGGATAATAGAGCCGACTCCGACAACTTCTCGAACAGCCGCACCAAAGATATCACAGAGCTTAAGTCCGATATAGACTCGCTCGACGTATTGGTCAACACAACCATGATCCTCGCCTACGACCCGCTGCTCAAGACCCAGATCTTTGAGCAAGATAGCACAGTGGTCATGCACCCTGACTCTATTTTGGTCGACCGCAGCAAGTTCCGCGAAACAATGTTCTTAGACTCAATACCCAACCTCAACGCACGCAAGCAACACGAGATTTGGAGTATGGCACGACACAAGGCGAAGAACTCGCGTAACATGTTCTCATTCGATGAGAAGAGCACCAAGAATGGACTCAACCAACTATACAGCAGCAAAGTTGAGTGGCACCGCAAGCTAACATCGCCTATCTCGATCATTATATTCTTTTTGATTGGCGCTCCGCTAGGCGCGATTATTAGGCGAGGAGGTCTAGGTATGCCGATCGTTGTCTCGGTCATATTTTTCGTTATCTACTACATCATAAGTATCTCGGGCGAGAAGATGGCTAAAGAGGGTACGTGGGACTCCATACTAGGAATGTGGATCTCGGCAATAATACTAACCCCAATAGCTGTATTCCTAACCTACAAAGCAACCAACGACTCCTCGTTATTCGACTACGATTGGTATGCAAATATAGTCAAGAGGATCTTTAGACCCTTGACAAGTAAATTCAAATTAGGCAAAAAATAAAACAAAATATTAGATGGATCAAAATTTTAAATTAAGCACCATTGAGGAGGCGATAGATGACTTTCGTGCAGGTAAGATTATAATGGTTATAGATGATGAGGATCGCGAGAATGAGGGCGACTTCATCGTTGCCGCCGAACTAATCACCGAGGAGCAGGTCAACTTCATGCTCTCATACGGACGCGGCGTGCTCTGTACGCCACTGAGCGAGGAGCGCTGTGCAGAGCTACAGCTAGGCATGATGGAGAGCAATAACACCTCACTGCTAGGTACTCCATTCACAGTTACCGTAGACCTTATCGAGGGGTGCTCGACAGGAGTATCTATCCACGACCGCGCAGCTACAATACGCGCTCTGGCTAACCCCGCAACCAAACCATCAGATCTAGGTCGCCCAGGACATATCAACCCTCTGCGCGCTCGCGAAAAGGGTGTTCTTCGTCGCCCAGGACACACCGAGGCTGCCGTAGACCTTGCTAAACTAGCTGGGCTTCAACCTGCAGCTGCCCTTATCGAGGTGATGAACGAGGATGGTACAATGGCGCGCCTGCCTGAGCTAATCGAGATAGCTAAAGCTAACAACTTTAAACTAATATCTATCGCCGACCTTATAGCCTACCGACTCAAACAAGAGTCTATCGTAGAGCATGGCGACACGGTACCTATGCCAACTGCGTGGGGTGATTTCAAGATCACTATCTTCCGCCAAAAGAGCAATGGGCTAGAGCACATCGTCCTTACTAAGGGTTGGTGGGATCCAGAGGAGCCAGTACTCGTACGCGTTCACTCGTCGTGCGCTACGGGCGATATCCTAGGCTCTTGTCGTTGCGACTGCGGAGCACAGCTCCACACAGCGATGCAGATGGTCGAGAAGGAGGGCAAGGGGGCTATTGTCTACCTTATGCAGGAGGGTCGCGGCATTGGTCTCTTCAATAAGATCCGTGCCTACAAACTTCAAGACGAGGGTGTCGACACCGTTGACGCGAACGTAATGTTGGGCTTCAAACCCGACGAGCGTGACTATGGCGTTGGCGCTAGCATCCTTCGTGAGCTAGGCATTCGCAAGATGCGCCTTATGACCAACAACCCATCTAAGAGGATTGGGCTTGAGGGCTACGGACTCACCATAGATGAGATCGTACCTATTGTGATTGCCCCCAACCCACACGATGAGCGCTACCTCAAGACCAAAGAGGAGAGAATGGGTCACACGCTAGGGCTAACAAAAGAGTAAGAAATTGTTTAAGTTTTATATTTTCGTTCTTTTTGTCTCTTTTGTACCATTTTTCACACCTCAAAATCGTTAAATAGAACCACTATTCGCCTCATTTAGAGGTGCAAAAACTAATACAAAATAGCTCTAAAATAACTTCGATATAAAATTTAAACAGTTTTTAATAAATAATGGCAAACGCAAAAGAGTTACGCATAGTCTTTATGGGAACTCCCGAGTTCTCGGTACCCTCACTAAGAGGTGTTGTCGAGGCGGGGTATAATGTAGTTGGTGTTGTCACAACTCCCGACCGTGCCGCAGGGCGTGGTCAAAAGTTGTACGAATGTGACGTCAAACGCGAAGCTCTGCGCCTAGGTCTACCGATCCTTCAACCTCAGAGTCTGAAGGACGAAGGGTTCTTGAAGGCTCTACGTGCATGGGAGCCAGATCTAGGTATCGTCATAGCCTTCAGGATGCTTCCCGAAGTTGTCTGGGCAATGTCTAAACATGGAACTTTTAACCTCCACGCTTCGCTACTACCCGACTATCGCGGAGCGGCACCTATAAACCACGCGATAATCAATGGCGATAAAAAGAGTGGCGTCACGACATTCCTGTTGAACCACAAGATCGACCAAGGGGCAATCATCGCACAGCGTGAGGTCGAGATCCTTAAGGAGGACAATGTAGGCACACTCTACGAGCGACTGATGAATATCGGCGTAGATGAGGTTATCCGCACCATCGAGCTAATCGCATCGGGAGAGTATACCCCCATCACACAGGAGCATATCGACGAATCAACACTCCGCCCCGCGCCAAAGATCTTTAAGGAGAACTGCCTTATCGACTGGTCATGGAGCGGCACACGCATAGTTAACTTCGTGAGAGGGCTAAGCCCCTACCCTGCGGCATGGTGCAACCTCACACCGCTCGACCAAACACTCCCTGCAACCACAGCTAAGGTGTTCGACGTTCGCTTTGACCCATCAAAAAGAGACCTTGCCGTGGGTGAAGTAGAGAGCGACGAGCGTACATATATAGGTATAGGGTGCGCGGACGGCACAATTTATATTGAATCAATACAGCTCTCGGGCAAGAAACGACTATCAACACAGGAGCTACTACGTGGCTTTAGGTCGATTTCAAATTATAAAGTAGAAAAATAATGAATTTTATCAAGAAGATTTACGAGTGGACTCTAGGTTGGAGCAACTCGAAATGGGGATGGTTAGCACTCTTTGTTCTAGCCTTTGCGGAGTCTAGTTTTTTCCCTATTCCACCCGATGTTCTACTTATAGCGCTCTGCTTAGGAGCACCTGCTCTCTCTTTTAGATTTGCTACGATAAGCACCATAGGTTCAATTTGTGGAGCTATTGCTGGATATACCATAGGTTACTTCTTGTGGCAGAATAGCGCGGGTGAGTATACCGCCCTAGCCAACTTCTTCTTCAACCACGTATTCTCGGTCGACGCCTTCACCCGCGTAGAGGCACTCTACAATCAGTATAACTTCTGGATAGTCTTTACCGCTGGCTTCACACCTATCCCTTATAAGGTAATCACCATCTCGGCGGGACTCTTCAATATTGATTTTGTGATGTTTATCATCGCCTCAATAGTATCACGCGGAGCGAGATTCTTCCTTGTTGGCACCCTTATCTGGCGCTACGGAGCACCCATCAAAGGGTTTATCGACAAGTACTTCAACCTACTAGCTCTGTTATTCACGGCTCTACTTATTGGCTCATTTGTACTAATTAAATACTTGGTATAACATGCGACGCTTTGCCCTTATAGGTGAACACCTACCACACTCCTTCTCGGCGAAATACTTTGGCGAGAAGTTCAAGCGCGAGGGGATTAGTGACTGTGAATATAACCTCTGCGAGCTAAGCCGCATTGAGGAGGTTGTCGAGTTTCTTAAAACCCCCGACCTCAAAGGGTTCAACATAACAATACCCTACAAGCAGCAGATCATACCCTACCTAGACTCGATGTCACCCGAGGCTAAAAATATTGGAGCTATTAATTGTGTCGACATACGCGATGGTAAACTCATTGGCTACAACACCGATATCATCGGTCTTAGACGCTCAATGGAGGAGTTCCTTGGTGGCGTACGCCCCGAGCGTGCCCTTATCCTAGGCACAGGAGGTGCAGCTCAAGCGGTACAGTACTTGATGGCAGAGATGGATATTATCTTCGAGAGCGTCTCACGCGACCCACTCAAAGGGACAATAACATACAACCAACTAACCCCCGAGATTATCCAGAGCCACAAACTCATTATCAACGCCACGCCGCTAGGTACGTACCCCGACGTGGAGCGCGCAGCGCAAATACCCTACGCCTACATCTCACCCGAGCACTACCTCTACGACCTAGTGTATAACCCACCGCTCACACGATTCCTTAGCTATGGCAAGGAGCGCGGTGCACATATCTGCAACGGTGAAGCGATGCTTATAGGACAAGCCGAGGCTGCTTGGGAGATCTGGCAATAAGAAAGATATTGAAGGTGCACAATACACCTGCAACATATCAAATTATAACTGCCCGATAAGAGTAGAGCCTGACCAGCCTTGCCACACCCTGCCCCACTTTGACCGCCCCCACTTTACCCTACTCTACCCCACTCTACCCTACTCTAC